>NZ_JABAED010000014.1:0-141804 GCF_023701875.1 Rahnella sp. CG8 | reverse complement strand
GAGAGTCCATCGTCCGCGCATAAGGCGTGAGTTACAAACGCAAATTTTTGAACAGACTCATCAATTAATTAGGGCAAAGGTGCAGAGAAGGTGGGTTTCGCACCTCTATATACTAGAACAGAAGTGCGGGACTGGCGGGAGAGGAGGGCAGGAGATATAAAAACGTAGTCAGAGTGCATTATTCTCTTTCTTTTTCCCAACTGACCAGAATTGAGATTTCATCAGGTTGCGCGATGAATTTACTGAGTGTGGCGGTATGACCGTCTTTCATCATGACCGATACAGCGACGCCGGTCACCCCGTCGGTCAGCGGGGTTTCCTCAACGCGCTGTAACATTTTCAGGCAGGTATATTGCTGCCCCGGTGGCAGATGTCTGAACTGATCGGTGTGGTGCTTTTTCATATCGGCGTCCTTCCATAAATTTGCCCGTCACGCATCAGAACCAGCTTGTGCGTGCGCTTGTAATAAATCGCTGTGAAAACGCCTTTGCGATAGACCTGAGCATCTGCGTTATCTTCATCAAGATATGCGGCGGTCCCTTCGATATATCCCTGTTTATCCGCAGGAAAGATTTTGACGTCGATACCTTTAATGCGCGCATGCACGATCTTTTTAGCGGCCTGGGCATATTGCGTGGAGGCATTTTCCATTGCCTGCTTAAGGGCAACACTCTGAATGGCGGTCTGACGATTTTGTTCAGCCATATAACAGGTATCTTTGGAGACGCCCTGTGACTGGCAGTCAGCCATTCTTGAAGCCTGAGTAGAGCAACCGGAAAGCAGGATAATGGCTGCAAAAACGATAAATTTTTTCATTGAGATTTACCTGAAAGGGAAGAACGGGGGACGGAGCCCCCGGAACGATTTACCAGCCAACGCTCACGCCAGCGCCATAACCAAAGTTACTTTGCGTGTCGTCGGAGACTGACATTTTGACAATGGTGGATCTGCTGGCATGGAATGAAGCGCCAACGGACAGAGCGTTTTGCGCATCATAACCGCCGACACCGGCACCCACCGCGAACTGTTGGGATTCCTGCACCTGAGGGATATTGGCCTGCGCCATAGCGGAAGCCGATCCGGCAGCGGCTTCTTTTTTGTTGTCATCAACCTCAGATTTTAACGCGGAGAATTTTGAGTTGGTGTAGTCCTGAGACTTCTGCAACACCTGAGCGTCTGCGGCAGCACGGCTGTGAGATTCAGAGAGAATTTCGGCGTGATTTTGTTCAGCTTCGGCATTCAGGGCAGTGATCTGTTGGTCGTAATAGCTTGAACGAACCCTTATATCTTGTGAATAGGGGGAGGAGCCGGGCTGCGATGTAATCCCCTGTTTTTTGGGAATAACAGGATTCTGCTGCTCTGTCGTGCTAACACTAACGGGATTCCCGGTAGGGTCATTTTTGGCCGGAGTGATCAGCACAGGGTTCCCGGTAGGGTCATTTTTGGCCGGAGTGATCAGCACAGGATTCCCGGTAGGGTCATTCTTGGCCGGAGTGATCAGTACAGGATTCCCGGTAGGGTCATTTTTGGCCGGAGTGATCAGTACAGGGTTCCCGGTAGGGTCATTTTTAAGCGGAGTGATCAGCACAGGATTCCCGGTAGGGTCATTTTTAGGCGGAGTGATCAGTACAGGATTCCCGGTAGGGTCATTTTTGACCGGAGTGATCAGCACAGGGTTCCCGGTAGGGTCATTTATAACAACGCCATCTTTAGCGGGTTCTGCGGGGGTTAAAGTAATTAACGGCACGGTTTCTGTTTTTATTGGCTCAGCCATCGAAATTTGGTCTACCGGAACTGTCGAGGTTCCGTTGTAGTAAGTATTGTTCAACAGGTAGTCGTGTACCTGCTGGAAACTGGTGGCGCTTTCAATTCCCTGTTTTATGTAATTTGGGTAACTCTGATGTGCGGAAAGATACTGATTAACTGCATCCGTTTCTTGCGATGTGAAGGCCGCACTGGCTGATTGTATGAAAGTTACAGAACTAACCATCAGTAACGACCCTGCAAGCATCCTGCAAAACGTAGCAGCAGAGACTCCAAATGGCTTCGTGAGGATCTTATTCTCGCGATTAACTTTGCGATTTGCAGCGGCGCTATGTTGAATTCGTTCTGAAACTTGTGCAGTCATTTGTTTTTTCCGATATTGAAATAAGTATCTGTTAGCGACAAATAAGAAGCATTATCAGAACGCTCTTTCTGTCTCTTTACGAAAATCATACATGCGGTGAATGTGACTTGCTTCACGCATTCAACGAACGTTTGACTTATGTCAAGAAACGTAAAGTTATAGCGCTACATGAATTTGTTTCACTTAGCTTGTTTGTTTGTAGCTAGCAGACACTAATCTTTGTGTCAGTAACACTGAAAACCAGGAATTCTCGTAGCGAGTAGCGACGGGATGGAATCTCTATGAGATTCCTGTACAATGAGTATGGTTATATAAATTGGAGATAAGTTTATGGCAGATAACGCAAATGAGTTCCTGGACTATGTCCGGAGGCTGGATATCGACCAGCCCGCGTTGTGTATTCTGTTGGGACTGCCTCGCAGCACGCTAAATAAGTGGATCAACGGCACTGTGACGCAGATCCCACAAGTGGCGGTAACGGCAATCAGAATGCTGTGGTTTATGCGTAAGAGTGATGAAGCACTGTTTGAAAAGTGGGCAATGGTGCAGGATTTTGGCGTCACCGCCGATTATGCGGTCAATGATAAGGCGCAGGAGTTTTTGCATACCATCAGGCGCGAGCCGAGTGCGCCAATCAAAAAGTTACTGATGAAATAATGGCGCTGGCAGGGTTTTATACAGCGTCCACACGACAATAAAAAAGGCGGCTAACCTGACGGGTTAATCGCCTTTTTTACCTTCAGGGCAGGGTGAATGGCTCAGACAACGACGTCGAAAATCATCTTCACGGGTTCGATATTGGTGAAGTTTGCCACGTCAGCGACAAAATCTGCCGCATTGTCTTTCATGCCTTTTTCAAAATCTTCCATTGAGTTGCAATAGATATGGCAGGCGGCGATGAATGGCGACTCAGCCGGAGCGCCCTCAGGCATTTTATCAATAGCGTAAGAATGGCAAAACTCGCCCATGCGGCGTTTGATCAGCGGTAAATGCACATCACGATAATAATCATGATCAAAGGTTCCGTTTTCGATATTTGGATACATCACACTGTATTTAATCATTTTATGACTCGTCTTTTCCCGGATAAAAATCAATTTTAGCCTACCGGCTAAGAATACACCGCGCCATTTGTGCCTGATGTTATTTATCTGAAAAATCATTCATCTGCATACATGTACTATGCTTAATAGATTGATATTTAGTATGGGATAGACATGGGATTTTTAGGTTGGACAGCGGCGGTCGGAGGACTGCTATTGATTATGTCACTCGCATCGGGGTGGATTTCCCGCGGTCCGGTGACGACGTTTGGTTTATATCTGGCCGCAGGGATCGTCTGCGGTCCCTGGGTTTTGGATTTACTGCATATCGATCTGGTGGCGTATTCCACCCTCACCGCACATTTCACTGAAATCGCCATGGCGGCGTCATTATTTATTACCGGACTGAAACTCCGGTTGCCCTTTCGCGCACAAAGCTGGCGCGTCGGTGTGTTACTGGCTTTTCCTGCCATGTTACTGACCGTCCTGTGCGTCGCGGCTATTGCCCATTACATTACAGGTATTTCATGGCCACTGGCTCTTGCGTTGGGTGCCATCATTGCGCCGACGGATCCGGTGCTGGCCAGCATGATTGCAGTGAATGATGCCAATGATGATGACGGACTCAGGGTTGCGCTTTCCAGCGAGGCGGGGATGAATGATGGTTCCGCGCTGCCCATCCTGATGCTGGCGCTGATGTTGTTTACCGCGCATGAAGGATTATCTTCACAAGAATTGTGGCACTGGGCATGGCGCGATGTGATCTGGGCATTGCTCGGCGGGCTGGCAATTGGCTTCGCGATGGGGAAACTGGTCGGGCTAAGTGCGACGCGTTTTCACAGCCGTCAGCGTACGGTCGCACCGAGTGATTTTCTGGCGTTGTCACTGATTGCGCTCAGTTACGCGGCCGCACAATCTCTTGATGCTTCCGGTTTCCTTGCAGCCTTTGCCGCCGGTGTCGGGTTGCGCAGCGCGGAAGTGCGCGTGGTCTCTTTGCATCCGCCGGAGGATCTGACGGACGGGTCGCGCCCGCCACCCGCTGAAGGCATGGTCAATCCACACCAGCGTCATTCGATGCAAGCTGAAATGCCGCGCAATTCGATCGGACTGATGGTGGGTGATGCACTGTCATTTGGCGATACCATTGAGCGGATTTTTGCCGCCGGGATTGTCATGGTGCTCGGGATAACGCTGGCGGAACACTGGGAGCCGATGGGGCTGTTGATCGCTGCGCTGCTGTTTATCGTCATCCGTCCTCTGGCTGTTTATATCACGACAATAGGCGTACACGTGCCCAAGGGCAGGCGGCTGATGATTGGCTGGTTTGGTATTCGCGGTATCGGCAGTATGAACTATATCGCTTACGCCTGGACGCACGGATTGCATGGCGCGGACGCCAACTATATGACCAACATCGCGTTCACGGTGATTGTCACCAGCGTGGTGATCCACGGCATAACCGTATCACCGGTGCTGCACTGGCGGCAGGCAAGGCAGGAAGCAGCGCAGGAAGAGCGGGAGGCACGGGAGAAAAGCCAGGAAGAAAAGGCATAAAAAACGGACGCTCAGGGCGTAATGCCGGTCAGTTAAGCATTTTTATGAATACAAATTCATTTTTGTGCTTCAAAGGATAATGAAGGAATCAGGCTTATAGCGCTATTTTTCTTCATCGAAGGCCCAAATTCACGGACCTCATTTCCTTAAGTGACCAGCATTACGCTCAGGGCGTCCGTTTCTGTTTCTGGCGTTGCGGTCAGGCAATCTGTTTTTTACTGAGGCTGAGCATAAACAACACCGCAGCGCACAGCACGACAGAAGGGCCAGCAGGCGTATCATAGAATGCAGAGAACGTCAGGCCGCCGGTCACCGCAATGATGCCAACCGCTACCGCGACGCAGGCCATTTGCTCAGGCGTTTTAGCGAAGCGTCGCGCTGTCGCGGCGGGGATAATCAGCAACGAGGTGATGATCAGCGCGCCGACGAACTTCATCGCCAGACCGATCGTCAGCGCTGTTACCAGCATCAGGACGATACGTGTGCGTTGCAGTTTTACGCCATCAACATGAGCAAGTTCCGGGCTGATGGTCATGGAAAGCAATGCCCGCCATTGCCAGCACAGCACCGCAATCACCACCGTCACGCCAGCACCAATCATCCAGATGTCGCTGTAGGTCACTGACAGCAAATCACCAAACAAATACGCCATCAGATCCACACGTACGCCGGACATCAGGCTGACCACCACCAGACCGAGTGACAGGGCGCTGTGCGCCATAATTCCGAGCAGGGTATCGACGGCCAGATGCGGTTTACGCTCGAGCACCACCAGTAACACGGCCAGCAATAACGTGACGGCGATAACGGTATAGAAAGGATTTACATTAAGCAGCAAGCCAAACGCTACGCCGAGCAGAGAGGCGTGGGCCAGCGTATCGCCAAAATAGGACATGCGGCGCCAGACGACAAACGAGCCCAGCGGGCCAGCGGCAATCGCCAGCAATACACCCGCCAGCCAGCCGGGTAATAACAGCGCGATCATGCGTCACGACCTCCGGTGTTGCGCAAAATTATCTTTCCCTTTAAATCATGACGATGGTTGTGGTTGTGACGGTAAATCGCCAGTTGCTCGGCGCCACGGTTACCGAACATCGCAATAAATTCCGGATGCGTAGAGACCACTTCCGGCGAGCCGGAACAGCAGATGTGCTGGTTCAGGCACAGCACTTCGTCCGTTTTCGCCATCACCAGATGCAAGTCATGCGACACCATCAGCACCGCGCACCCCAATTCGCAGCGCAGGCTGTCGATCAGGTCGTACAGCGCCAGTTGTCCGTTGACGTCAACACCTTGCGTCGGTTCATCGAGCACCAGTAACTGCGGGCTGTTCATTAACGCACGCGCCAGTAAAACACGCTGATTTTCGCCGCCGGAAAGTTTTTGCATCGGTTGATCCAGCAGGTGCGCAGCCTGTACGCGTTTGAGCGCGGGCAGAATATCGCTTTTCTTCACACCGGGTTTCAGTCGCATAAAGCGGCTGACGGTCAGCGGCATGGTGGGATCAAGATGAATTTTTTGCGGAACATAGCCGATACGTAAACCGGGTTCGCAAGTCATCGTGCCTTCTGTCGGCGCAATCAGGCCAAGCACAACGCGCACTAATGTGGATTTCCCTGCGCCATTCGGGCCGAGAAGGGTCAGAATTTTCCCCGGTTGCAGGCTTAGCGAGATGTTGGACAACACGCGTCGCGAACCGAAAGTCACTGAAATATTTTGGAGCGTAGCTAATGTGGGCATGTCATAGGGTCTTGCAGAACAAATCGGATGTTATAATATTGCGTTTCGCTAAAAATAACCAGTTTTCCCCCAACCCGAAGATGAGTTCACTCAGCATGATACAGAAAAAAAGCGTTAAACGGATGTTTCTGGCAGCCGCAATATTGAGTTCAGGCGCGGTTTTCAGCACGCAGGCCGTGGTTCTGGCTTCCGTACGCCCGCTGGGTTTTATCGCATCAGCCATTGCCGATGGTGTTATGCCGACGGAAGTGTTGCTGCCGGACGGCACATCTCCACATGATTTCGCCTTACGCCCTTCGGATATTGCACGCATGCGTAGCGCCGATCTGGTGGTGTGGGTGGGGCCGGAAATGGAAGCTTTCATGACCAAATCTGCGGCGCAGTTGTCGCCGAACCGTCAGGTGGCCATCGCGACGTTACCGGCAGTGAAACCGCTGCTGATTAAGGGCAGTGATGATGACGAACATGAGGCTGATCATGATCATGATCATGATCATGACCATGATCACGATGACGCTGATCATCATCATGGCGAATACAATATGCATGTCTGGCTGTCGCCGGAAATTGCCCGCGAGGCTGCTATTGTGATCCATAACAAGCTCGTAGCGCTGGTTCCGCAAAAAAAGCAACAATTAGATGCAAATTTATCTCATTTTGAAGACACCTTGACAAAAGCTGACAAAAACCTTGGTAGTATTCTGCAACCTGTTCAGGGTAAGGGATATTTTGTTTTTCACGATGCCTATGGCTACTTTGAAAAACACTTCGGCCTTTCGCCACTTGGTCACTTTACGATCAATCCCGAAATTCAACCCGGTGCACAGCGATTACATCTCATTCGAACACAGTTGGTTGAGCAAAAAGCGACCTGCGTTTTTGCTGAGCCACAATTCAGGCCGGCCGTCATAACGGCTGTTGCCCAGGGAACAAAAGTGCGTATGGGCACATTGGATCCTCTGGGGAGCAGCATTGCACTGGGTGCGGACAGCTATGTGAACTTTTTGTCACAGCTGACGAACCAGTACCTGAGCTGCCTGAAGTAAGCTAAAAGGACAGAATTTAAGTGCAGCTGATAGCCCGATCTATCGCTCTGGCGTATAGCAACCTTCCACGGCCCCATCGCATTATGCTGGGGTCTCTTACCGTCGTCACACTGGCTGTGGCCGTATGGAAACCGTTAGCTTACCACCCGGACAATGACCTTTCTGATACCCGACCGCTGGTTAAAAATATCACACTTGATAATCAGCAACTGCGTTCACTGCTTCCCGAAGCCAGCGAACCTATCGACCAGTCTCCCCCCGCTGATGATGACATTCCGCAAGATGATCTTGACGATAAAACTGTCAATGAAGCGGGCGTGCATGAGTATGTGGTTTCTACCGGCGATACCCTCAGCAGCATTCTGAATCAGTACGGCATTGATATGTCGGAAATTGCTGCGCTTTCTGACGCCAACCGTGATTTACGTAACCTGAAAATCGGCCAGCAGATTTCCTGGACACTTAACGATGCCGGGGATTTACAGCGTCTGACGTGGGAAAAATCACGTCGCGAAACCTATACCTTTGACCGTTCCGGCAATACCTTCAAATCGTCTCTGGAAACCCTGAAAGGGGAATGGAAAGACTCCGTATTGAAAGGGACGCTGAACGGCAGTTTTGTCACCAGTGCCAAAGCGGCAGGGCTGAGCAGCGCTGAAGTCAGTGCTGTCATTAAGGCGCTGCAATGGCAACTCGATTTCCGTAAATTGAAGAAAGGCGACGACTTTGCAGTACTGATGTCCAACGAAGTGCTGGACGGTAAGAACGAGCAAAGTGAATTGCAGGCAGTGCGTATGCGCACTGGCGGTAAAGACTACTATGCCGTGCGCGCCGAAGACGGTAAGTTCTATGACCGTACCGGCAGCGGGCTGGCGAAAGGTTTCCTGCGCTTCCCGACGGGCAAACAGTACCGCGTTTCGTCTAACTTCAATCCGCGTCGTCTGAACCCGGTGACCGGGCGTATTGCGCCGCACCGTGGCGTCGATTTCGCCGTACCTGTCGGTACGCCTGTTCTGGCGGTGGGTGATGGCGAAGTGGTCGTTGCCAAGAACGGCGGCGCTGCGGGTAACTATGTGGCCATTCGTCATGGTCGTCAGTACATGACCCGTTATATGCATCTGCGTAAACTGTTGGTGAAACCCGGTCAGAAAGTGAAACGGGGGGATCGCATCGCGCTTTCCGGCAATACTGGTCGCTCAACCGGCCCGCATCTGCACTTTGAAATGTGGATTAACCAGCTGGCTGTGAATCCGCTGACGGCTAAACTGCCGCGCACCGAAGGGCTGACAGGTAAAGATCGCAGTACTTACCTGGCCACCGTTCGTCAGGTTGTTCCTCAACTGAAGCTGGACTGACCGTTCAGGATCCCCTTTTGCGCTTAATGTTGTGAGGCAGTGATTTATTGCAAAATAAATCACTGCACTTATCATTAAGGCAGAATTTGTCATAAGAGCCTGAGCATGCAGCCAGAAAAAGAAAAACGATCTACCGTAGAATTTATTCCGCAGTTTCAGAAAGCCTTCTATTATCCGCGTTACTGGGGCGTCTGGCTGGGCGTCGGAGCGATGGCCGCAATGGCGTATCTGCCCGCAAAGGTTCGTGACCCTATATTAGGCAGTCTTGGCCGTCTGGCCGGAAAGTTTGCGAAAGGCGCACGTCGTCGTGCGCAAATTAATCTGCTGTACTGCCTGCCGGAAACCTCTGAAGCGGAGCGTGAACATATCATCGATGAAATGTTTGCCACCGCGCCACAATCCATGGTGATGATGGCTGAACTGGCGATCCGTGACCCCAAAAAAGTCATGCAGCGCGTTCACTGGCACGGCAAGGAAATTGTCGATCAGATGCATGCCGAAGGTAAAAATGTGATTTTTCTGGTGCCACACGGATGGGCTGTGGATATTCCGGCGATGCTGATGGCCGCTGACGGACATCCGATGGCCGCCATGTTCCATAATCAGAAAAACCCGCTGACCGATTATCTGTGGAATACCGTTCGCCGTCGTTTTGGTGGCCGGATGCATGCGCGTAATGATGGCATCAAGCCGTTTATCAGTTCGGTGCGTCAGGGATACTGGGGCTACTATCTGCCGGATCAGGATCACGGTGCTGAGCACAGCGAGTTCGTCGATTTCTTCGCGACCTACAAGGCGACATTGCCTGCGGTCGGACGCCTGATGAAAGTGTGCCGTGCGTCGATCATACCGTTGTTTCCGGTGTATAACGGCCACGAACAACGTCTCGATATTTATGTGCGCCCGCCAATGGATGATCTGGCAACTGCCGATGATAACCGCATTGCGCGCCGGATGAATGAGGAAGTGGAAGTGCTGGTCGGGCCGAATCCGGAACAGTACACCTGGATCCTCAAGTTGCTTAAAACCCGCAAACCGGGTGAGCCTGAGCCCTATTCACGCAAAGAGCTTTATCCCAAAAAGTAACGGTAAAAAGATTTGAAAAAGCTGAGGCTCACACCTCAGCTTTTTTTTATGTTTTTTCAGGGACACGCTTGAGAAACACGGCAATCAGCAATGTGCCGGTGACACCGGAAATCATGCCTGCCAGCATAAAAATGCCGTTACCCAGAGCGAAATATAACTGCTTTGCCACTTCTATACCCGCCGCAAAAACCACAATGGTAAGCAGCCCAAGTGCAGCGGCGACCGTGCCTTTACCGGTCGGGCTGGAAAACAGTGTCAGGCGGTAAAGCCCGGCATTTACCAGTCCCGAGCCCAGCGCATAGAGGCTCAGCCCGCCAATCATCCAGCCCCAGGCATGTACCATAAACAGCGCGGCATAAGCACTGACTGCCAGACCGAGAACTATCGGCGCGAGACCGAGCCAGACAGGCGTGCGGATATTCACTTTGCCACTGAGTTTGCTGAGCGTGATGTTACCGATAATCAATCCGGTAAATACCGGCACTTGCCACCATCCGTACTGTAGCGGCGTCATTCCGCCATCCTGAATCAGTAATACCGGCGACTGCGCCACCCACGCCAGCAACGGCAGGGTGATCAACCCGATAGACAGCGAACCAAGCACCACGCCTTTGTTGGTGAAAACTTCGCGGTAATCGGTCAGTAGCCTGCGCATTGAAAAACGCTCCCCGCGACCGCTGGCGGTTTCCGGCATACTGCGCCACAGCCCCCAGAATGAGAATGCAGAGACCAGTGAGAACAACGCAAACATGGCTTTCCATGGTGCGTAATGAATAAACGCCGCGCCAGCCAGCGGCCCGAGCAGGGGAGCGATCAGCGTGATGTTCGCCATCAGCGCCATCAGTTTCACGCTCATTGTTTCACTGAACGCTTCCTGAATGGCGGCATAACCTACCGCGCCGATAAAGCACAGGCTCATCCCCTGTAAAAAACGCATCAGAATGAACTGTTCAATGTTTCGGGTGAAAACCGTCAGCAGACAGGTGACGGTGAAAAAGGCCACGCCTGTCAGCAGCACCGGCCTGCGGCCAAGGCGGTCGGAAAGCGGCCCGAGCAACCATTGCAGCAAAATACCGCCGCACAAATAAGCGGTTAGCGAGGTTGAAACCCAGTCGGCACTTGCGCTGAAATCACTGATCACCTGCAGCATACCCGGCTGGATCATATCGTGGGCAATATAGGTGGCGAACTCGAATAGCACCAGTGACAGCGGGAACAGCCACTGGCGGAAATTCAGCCGCG
This sequence comes from Rahnella sp. CG8, assembly GCF_023701875.1. Classification (NCBI taxonomy): domain Bacteria; kingdom Pseudomonadati; phylum Pseudomonadota; class Gammaproteobacteria; order Enterobacterales; family Yersiniaceae; genus Rahnella; species Rahnella sp. CG8. The sequence goes on along the minus strand of NZ_JABAED010000014.1, from coordinate 130,610 downwards.
AAGCGGGTTCGGAAACGGACGACATAACCTTAATTCTCCGGGTCTTAAAATCGAAAAAGCGCGGCCTGTGAAAGCCGCGCTACTATTCATGGCATTAAAGCTTCATCAGATTAAACCGGGTTTTCAGTAGCGGTTAGCATAGGCCGCAATCGGGTTTTCCAGCGTGCCGGCGAATTTCAGGTTCTGCGCCGGATCTGACAGGTTGATCATCTGCTGATTATTCGCCAGTTGCAGACGGTTCAGGCATGAGTGCGTAAACTCGGCGCCAAACATGTCATAACGGGCAAATTTCTCCGACAGTTCCGGATACTGAATCTGATAGTCGCGTACCACTTCGGCTACCACCTGCCAGAACTGCCCGGCAGGATAATTGCCATGTTCTTCCAGAATACGGGCGATAAAGCGGAATACCCCGGCAAAGACGTCAGTGAAAATCGACAAAATTTTAAGATTTTCCGGTACGTCCACCGCCAGACGTTTGGCTTTTTCCGGCAGGCTGGCGTCGGGGTTCATCACCGCAATTTCCTCGGCGATATCCTTCATGAAAGCATTCACCGGAATATTGTTTTCGAACCGCAGGATCAGGTTTTCACCATGCGGCATAAACACCAGGTCGTACTGATAAAAGCAGTGCAGCAGCGGGCTGAGATAGGCGTGCATGTAGCGTTTAAGCCAGTCGCCGGTGGCCAGACCGGATGATTTGATCATCTCGACAATCAGCGCATCGCCGTGTTTATCGGTGTGCAGCAGGGCGGCCATGGTCATCAGACGCTGATTTGGCTGCAACAAAGCGACCGGATTTTCGCGCCACAACGCCGCAAACATTTTCTTGTACGCGCTGTCGCCTTTGATGGCTTGCTCGAAATAGTGATTGTGGTAACCGAGTGACGCCACTTCCTGCAAAATGCTGAAACCGGTGGATTGCAGATACGCATCGTTTTCGACCAGATCCGCCAGCCATTCATTAATGCCCGGAGTGGTCGCCATATAGTAAGGTGAAAGCCCGCGCATAAAGCCCATGTTCAGGATCGACAGCGCCGTTTTAACGTAACGTCCTTTCGGACGGCTGGCATTGTAGAAGGTGCGGATTGACTGTTGTGCCAGATAGTTATCATCACCTTCACCGAGATAAATCAGAAACTGACGGGCGATATCCGGTGCGAAGACGGTCAGTAATTTGTTCTGCCACTGCCACGGATGTACCGGCATGAAGTAGTAATTTTTCGGGTCGACACCTTTATCAACCAGCTTTTGCGTGAAAGCACAAATCTGCGCTTCACCCAGTTCTTCCGCGATCAGTTTTTCATACGGTAAACCTTCGACACTGGCGAAATGTGCTTTGTCATGATGAACCGCCACCCAGACCAGTTGCAGTGGATTGGCCGCTTCCGGCGCGTAACGGACATAATCACCGGCATCAAAACCGATACGGCCGTTGTTGGCGATAAAGCTCGGATGGCCTTCGGTCATGCTGGTTTCGACGGTCTGGAAATCGGCCTGTGACAGTTGTTTCGCTGTGGTGTGATTGTTTGCCAGTTTGTAGGCACTGCTGTAAAGCGTACTGCTGATTTCTTCCAGATAGGTCGGCAGCATGGCCTGGGAAATACCAATTTGCTCCGCGAATTCAATGATAAATTTAACCGCGTCCAGCGGCTGCGGGATAAAATTATCCAGACGCTGAATGCTGTCGAGATCAATCATCCAGTCATTCAGAGGCAACTGGCGGGCACGGAAACGATATTCTATTTCCGAGGCCGGTACTGCCAGCTGATAGTCAGTCCAGGTGCCGGTCGTTTTCAACGCCTGCGGCGCGAGCAGACGTTCATGGGTCAGTTCCGCCAGGCATTTTCGCAGCAGCAGGGCATTCGCTTTTGCCCAGATTTCCGGTTGCAGGTGCTCACCGGTTTGCAGAGTTGCAGGAGTCATGGTGTGTTTTTCCTTCTGGCTTGCCTGAAAAAAATCTTCACGCTGGCAAAATGCCAGCCATGCAGTTTTGTGTGTCAGTTGAATTTGTTTCTGATAGCGGAAACCGGCGCGCTTATTCAGCTTGTGAATCTTTTCGTTACGAACATCCGGCTCGACCACTACGCGGCGGACTTCCGGCTGGCTGAACAGGTATTCCATCACGGCCGAGAACACCTGCCAGCTGAAGCCTGACACCGGTTTTTCAGCCGGTGACAGCAGAATATGCATGCCCATATCGCCGGGCCGGACGTCGTAATGTTCATGCAACGGGTCATCCTGAACCGGATAGCATTCGATGAGAAATTGCGGCTGACCGTCTATTTCGCCCATCAGCGCCGCCAGCGGTTTACCGTGAGTCAGGTTGCGATAGAAGCTGTCGACTTCTGCGAGGGTACTGTTCTGCATTCCCCAGAAATGTGCGTAGGGCTGCGTCATCCAGTCATGTAAAACGGCGGCATCTTTCTCCAGCGCCAGCGGGCGTAAAGACAGTTTTCCTGCGTCGCGCTGGCAGGAGAATACGGCGGTTGAAATGGCATCAGACATGGGTAAATTCTCCGTTAGTTTGCGCCAGGGATGCGGGACCCAAAGGTCTGGAAGGCGATGGATTTCTCCAGCGGATACACTTCACTGCCGAGCATCTCGCGGATTATGGTGCTGTTGCGGTAGCACGCCATGCCCAGATCCGGAGTGACGAAGCCGTGCGTGTGCAGCTCGGCGTTTTGTACGAAAATCTGGTTGTGCGCATCGATGCAGTAATTGCGCCTGACGGCGTAACGGCCCGCGTCATCCCACTGAATACGGTTGTAAATGCCTTCAACAAACTGCGGTGGCTGATAGCCGTAACCCGTTGCGAGGATCACGGATTCCGTGCGGTGTTGGTATTCCTGTTGTTGTTCGTGGTGGAGCAGGGTCATTTCCAGTTCGCCGCTGCGGCTGCGGGTCAGTGCTTTCAGTTCCGAATGTGTATACAAATTGACATTCAGCGGGCCGTCGAGACGTTTGACGTACATCAGATCATAAATGTCGTTGATCAGACTGATGTTAATGCCCTTATACAGGCATTTTTGTTCACGATTGAGCTGATCGCGCTTGCTCATTGGCAGCGCGTGGAAATAATCGATGTATTCCGGTGAGGTCATTTCCAGCGTCAGTTTGCTGTATTCCAGCGGGTAGAAACGCGGAGCGCGGGTCACCCAGGTCAGGTGGTAATCGTGCTTATCGATATCAGAGAGCAGGTCATAGTAAATTTCTGCGGCACTCTGGCCGCTGCCGACCACGGTAATGGATTTCGAATTCTGTACCTGCTCTTTGTTCGGCAAATAGGCCGAGGAATGATGCACGTTCCTGCCGGCATCCCGCGCACAGGCGGGTATCCACGGCGACGGTCCTGTGCCGAGAACCAGCCTTTTGGTGCGGTAGATCTGCTTTTCGCCGCTTTTGGTTGAGCGCGTTTCAACCAGATAGCATTCCTGCACGGCATCCCAGGTGACCAGTTCCACGCGCGTGGAGAATTGCAGGCTGGTCAGTTGGCTGCATGCCCACTGGCAATACTGATTGAACTCTTTACGCATCATGAAGAAGTCTTCACGGATGTAGAACGAGTAAAGTTTCCCCTGTAATTTCAGGTAATTCAGGAAGCTGTAAGGGCTGGTCGGATCGGCGAGAGTCACCAGATCTGCCATGAACGGCGTCTGTAAATGCGCGCTTTCCAGCATCATACCGGTGTGCCAGTCGAAGCTGTCATTCTGGTCTAAAAACAGACCGTTCAGCTCTTTCACCGGTTCAGTCAGACAGGCCAGCCCGAGGTTAAACGGGCCGATGCCCACGGCGATGAAATCATACGTTTGGTCGTTTGAATGGATATTCATGGTGCGGCTCCTTTTACCGGTTTTTCGCGGCGCTCAGCGCGCTGGCAGTCAGTTCTTTGCCGTAATGCGTGATCAGGCTGAGCACATCGGCAACGTCTTCCCTGGTGGTGGTGGGGTTCAGTAAGGTGAATTTCAGATACTGACGCTGATGCACTTTGGTACCGGCGATAACGGCGCTGCCGTCGCGGAAAATGGCCTTGCGGATCCCGGCATTGATTTCGTCAATCTGTTCATGACTCATGGAGATACGCGGCACAAAACGGAATACCAGCGTGCTCAGTTCCGGTTTATGCAGCACTTCGATATTCGGATTTTGTTCCATCATCTGATGCGTTTCTGTTGCGCGTGCCAGCAGCACATCAAATGATTCCCCCAGTGCTTGTTGACCCATAATGCGCAACGTCAGCCACATTTTGAGGGCATCAAAACGTTTGGTGGTCTGGATACTTTTGTTCACCAGATTTGGCGTGCCTTCCAGTTTCGCACTCAGCGGATTCAGGTATTCAGCGTGGTGCGTGACGTGCTCCAGATGGCTGTGATCGTTAACCAGAAACGCGCTGCAGCTCACCGGCTGGAAGAAGGATTTGTGATAATCCACGGTAACGGAATCGGCCAGATGGATCCCTTCAATGCGCTGGCGATGCTGAGGTGAAACCAGCAAACCGCAGCCGTATGCGGCATCAGCATGCATCCAGATTTTTTCCTGGCGGCAGATTTCAGCGATCTCATTCAGCGGGTCAATGCTGCCAAAGTCAGTCGTACCGGCGGTTGCCACGACCGCAATTGGAATCAACCCTTCAGTGTGGCAGCGCTCAATTTCCTGACGGAGCGCAGCAATATCCATACGGAAAGCGCTGTCGCAGGCGACTGGCACCACGGCGTCATAACCCAGGCCGAGCAGGGCAGCGGATTTCTGAATACTGAAATGGCTGACCTGTGAACTGAAAATACGCCAGCGGTTGGCTTCCGGCGGCAGCCCCTGGTACTTGATGCTGTGTTGCGGGCGGGTGCGTTTGCAATGACTGTCTCGTGCCAGCAGCATTGCCATCAGATTAGACTGCGTACCGCCGCTGGTGAAAATACCATCTGACTGTGCGCCAAAACCGATCCGGGCGAGTGTCCAGTCAATAACTTTTTGCTCGATGAGTGTGCCGCCTGCGCTCTGATCCCAGGTATCCACAGAGGAGTTGATGGCGCTGATAAACAGTTCCGCCAGTTGGGAAGGTACTACGGTCGGACAGTTGAGATGCGCGAGGTATTTCGGATGGTGGAAATAGACCGCGTGCTGAAGATATAAATCATCCAGTTCTTCCAGCGCCAGCCGCGTTCCGTCTAAAGGTTTGGTCAGGTCAATATGGCGAAATTGCTCGGCTAATTCAGCCGGAGAAACGCCGGAAAAAGGTTTCTCAGTATGGTTAATATGGGATTTAATTAATTCGAGGCCTTGCTCAATCAGTGTCTGCCATTCAGAAGTGCTGTTCTGGTTAAAAATATAACCTTTATTTTTGCTTATATTCGCCTGAGTGATTGTCAGGTCTTGAGTGCCGGATTGCATTAATTCCCAGTTATTTATCTGGCTCATTCTGGATCCTTTTGGTTAGTCCTTTTCATCCTCAGCAGGCGTGGGGCGGCCACCCGGATAAAGTCAGGATTTAGCAGTGAACGTAAGCATCAGCAGGCAGGGCTGATGGCCATGCCTGTAAAGTGTATGGTTAAATATTTTATGTTATAAAAAATAAACAGTGATATGTCTTGTTTGAATTCCTTAGTGCGGACTTATACAAGGTTTTAACGATTGAGAATCATTATAAATGCAAATCATTATCATTCAATAACGACATTGAACATTTGCCCATAACAGAACTTTTTGATTGTTTAATGTGATGTATGTCACATAAATTTCTGAAGGATAAGTACGGAGTACACATTCCTATGAGATGAATCTGTATTTGTTATACGTTTGCTGACTTAAAAGAAGGGTTGTCTTGCGATAAAAAGTTATATTTAAGCGCAATGTTTGTAGGTGTAATGAATTTTCATCACGCAATGATTTATGCAGTGAACCTGATTATTTCAAACGAATGGCAAAATAATGATCAAATTAAGACTGTTCACTGACCAGCAGGAGGGAGTAATAGATTCAGGGGCAGGACGAAAATAAAAAAGGCCGATCACGATGATCGGCCATATGTTTATATCTTATTACATTTAACTATTATTCAACACGCAGTATACGGCTGGTATTGGTGGTACCGACGGTGCTCATGACATCACCCTGGGTGATGATCACCAGATCGCCTGACAAAAGGTAACCTTTATCACGCAGTAAGTTCACGGCATCCTGTGCGCCCGCTACGCCGTCATTTGCGCTGTCGAAGAAGACAGGGGTAACGCCGCGGTAAATCGCGGTCAGATTCAGTGTGTGTTCGTGGCGCGACATGGCAAAGATCGGCAGGCCGGAGCTGATACGTGACAACATCAGCGCGGTACGCCCGGACTCGGTCATGGAAATGATCGCCGTGACCCCTTTAAGGTGGTTTGCCGCGTACATGGCGGACATTGCAATGGCTTCTTCGATGTTATCGAATTCCACGTCCAGGCGGTGTTTGGAAACGTTAATGCTTGGGATTTTTTCTGCGCCCAGACATACGCGCGCCATGGCTGCCACAGTTTCAGCAGGATATTGACCGGCAGCCGTTTCCGCTGACAGCATGACCGCATCTGTGCCATCGAGCACGGCGTTCGCTACGTCCATCACTTCTGCACGGGTTGGCATCGGGTTAGTGATCATCGATTCCATCATCTGGGTCGCAGTGATCACCGCGCGGTTCAGCTGACGTGCACGACGGATCAGTTTTTTCTGGATACCCACCAGCTCAGGGTCGCCGATTTCAACACCCAGGTCACCGCGGGCCACCATCACGACATCGGATGCCAGAATGATGTCATCCATTGCTTCATCTGACGCCACCGCTTCAGCGCGTTCGACTTTAGACACGATTTGCGCATTACAGCCTGCATCGCGTGCCAGACGGCGCGCGTAGTTAAGATCTTCGCCGGTGCGTGGGAATGAAACTGCCAGATAATCTACGTCCATTTTGGCCGCAGTAATAATGTCTGCTTTATCTTTCTCAGTCAGCGCTTCGGCAGAAAGACCTCCGCCCAGCTTATTGATGCCTTTATTGTTAGACAGCGGGCCGCCCACGGTCACTTCCGTGAACACTTTCATGCCCTGAACTTCGAGTACTTTCAGCTGCACACGGCCGTCATCAAGTAACAGAATATCACCCGGCACCACATCAGCAGGGAGACCTTTATAGTCGATGCCGACTTTTTCTTTATCGCCTTCACCCTTGCTCATGTTGGCATCGAGCAGGAATTTGTCACCGATATTGAGGAAAACTTTACCTTCCTTGAAGGTCGATACACGGATTTTCGGACCTTGCAGATCGCCAAGAATCGCGACGTGGCGGCCGAGACGCGCGGCTATTTCACGCACTTTGTTAGCGCGAAGAATGTGATCTTCAGCGGTTCCGTGGGAGAAATTCATACGCACAACGTTCGCACCAGCAGCAATGATCTTCTCAAGATTATTGTCGCGGTCAGTTGCAGGGCCGAGCGTGGTAACAATCTTCGTTCTTCTGAGCCTTCTGGACATGCCTAACTCCGTTAACTGATGAAACATGGTAATGCAAAAAAACAGCGAGCCCACATTGGGTTTAGGTGTAATTGTAATACAAAAGGGTTTCACCTGTGTGACCCGCTGACCTCATGTCTGACATTTACCCTGCGCACTTTGCGCGTAGATTTCCCGCCAGACTCCCTATTAAATCAATGATGATTTGTTCATATATTCTATGAATGATTTGATGTGCCGACTCGCATGACGAGCTTACTCCGGCAGGTTAGGGACAACCATTCCCTTATCAAAGCGCGATTCTTTCAACGCTTCTTTGACCCGCTTCAGGTTATCTCTGAATTTTGCACCACGACGCAGCGTAAACCCGGTAGCCAGCACATCAATCAACGTCAACTGAGCGATTCGAGAAACCATCGGCATATAAACGTCGGTATCTTCCGGAACATCCAGTAACAGAGCCAGCGTGGCCTCATGCGCCAGTGGCGTATTAAAGGACGTGATGGCAATGACCGTAGCGTCGTTTTCGCGGGCAAGTTGCGCCAGCTCGACCAGATTTTTGGTGCGGCCGGTGTGGGAAATCAACACCACCACATCGCCTTCGCTGGAATTCATGCAACTCATGCGCTGCATGACGATGTCATCGAAATACACCACGGGAATGTTAAAGCGGAAGAATTTGTTCATGGCATCATGCGCCACTGCGGCCGATGCGCCCAGCCCAAAGAAAGAAATCTTTTTCGCCTGGGTGAGTAAATCGACTGCGCGGTTGATGGCAGCGATATCGAGAGTATTTTTCACCTGATCGAGGCTGGCCATAGCGGATTCGAAAATTTTGCTGGTGTAAGCGCTGACGCTGTCGCTTTCATCCACGTTACGGTTCACATAAGGTGTGCCGTTTGCCAGACTTTGTGCCAGATGTAATTTAAAATCTGGAAACCCTTTTGTGTCGAGGCGACGGCAAAAACGGTTTACAGTAGGTTCACTGACGTCCGCCATGCGGGCGAGAGTGGCAATACTGGAGTGGATTGCAATGTGTGGGGATGCCAGGATCACTTCGGCGACTTTGCGTTCTGACTTGCTCAGAATGTCAAGGTGGGTCTGGATTTTTTCCAACGTATTCATAAGCATGACACTCATAGGTTTCAACGATTTCTTTGAAAAGAGGAAATCGTGTTGATTTGATGAAAATATACTACGCGCTTAATGCTGTTGGCAGCGTCAGTCAGGCGAAAAAACGCTTTTTTTGTCAGAGTTTGACCGGGATCTAACTTTCAGTATGGTAAATTCTGTTCAGTTTTGTCATAAAATTACAGAATGTGGTGGGTTTTACTATCCGCTGAGACATTTATGATAAAAACAAGCTTTTCCGCAGAGTTATCCCCCTGTCAGAACATGGTTTACGGCTCACGGGCAATCAGAGTACATTGTTGCTGAAATAAAATTACAATATGTACCCGAGATAATTCGAGTTGCGGCTCACGCACAGCAACCAGAAATATGTTAGGTATTCCTGCATTGAGGAGAAGAACATGGCGGTAACTCAGACAGCCCAGGCGTGTGATCTGGTAATTTTCGGTGCAAAGGGCGATCTTGCGCGCCGTAAGCTGTTGCCTTCCCTGTATCAGTTAGAGAAAGCGGGTCACATTCACCCGGACACCCGCATCATCGGTGTCGGACGTGCGGAATGGGACAAAGCGGCCTATACCGAAGTGGTCAAAGAAGCACTGACCACCTTCATGAAAGAAAAAATTGATCCGGAACTGTGGGATAAGCTCAGCGCCCGTCTTGATTTCTGTAACCTTGATGTCAACGATGTGAAGCATTTCAAAGTGCTGGGCAAAATGCTTGACCAGCAAAATCGCGCCACCATTAACTACTTTGCGATTGCGCCAGGCCACTTCGGTGCGATTTGCCGCGGTCTGGGCGAAGCAGGGCTGAACAAAGAACCTGCGCGCGTCGTGATGGAGAAACCACTGGGACACTCTCTGGAGTCTTCTCAGGTTATCAACGATCAAGTCGCGGAATACTTCGCTGAGTCCCAGGTTTACCGTATCGACCACTATCTGGGTAAAGAAACGGTACTGAATCTCCTGGCACTGCGTTTCGCTAACAATCTGTTTGCCAGCAACTGGGATAACCGCACCATTGATCATGTGCAGATCACGGTCGCTGAAGAAGTCGGTATCGAAGGCCGCTGGGGTTACTTTGATGACGCGGGTCAGATGCGCGACATGATCCAGAACCACTTGCTGCAAATTCTGACCATGATCGCCATGTCACCTCCGGCTGATCTGAGCACCGACCGTATCCGTGACGAAAAGGTGAAAGTGCTGCGCTCACTGCGTCGTATCGACCAGTCAAACGTGCGTGAAAACACCGTGCGCGGCCAGTACACAGCCGGCTTCGTGCAGGGCAAAAAAGTCCCTGGCTATCTGGAAGAAGAAGGTGCGAAAAAAACCAGCAGCACCGAAACTTTCGTGTCTATTCGTGTGGATATCGACAACTGGCAGTGGGCGGGCGTGCCATTCTACCTGCGCACCGGTAAGCGTCTGCCGAGCAAATGTTCTGAGGTCGTGGTGTATTTCAAAAACCCGGCGCTGAACCTGTTCCGTGATTCTTACCAGCAGTTGCCGCAGAACAAACTGACTATTCGTCTGCAACCGGACGAAGGTATCGAGATCGAAGTGCTGAACAAAGTGCCGGGTCTTGAGCACAAACACCGTCTGCAAACCACCAAGCTGGATCTGAGCTTTACTGAAACCTTCAATGAACAGCATATTGCTGATGCTTACGAGCGTCTGCTGCTGGAAACCATGCGTGGAATTCAGGCGCTGTTCGTCCGTCGTGACGAAGTGGAAGAAGCCTGGAAATGGGTCGACTCCATCATGAACGCATGGGCTGCGGAAAGCGAAGCACCAAAACCGTATCAGTCCGGGACATGGGGGCCGGTGGCTTCCGTGGCGATGATCACCCGCGACGGCCGTTCCTGGAACGAGTTCGAGTAACGAATAATTTATTGAGTCATTACTCCCCAAAATAATTGGAGTTGCAGCAAGGCGGCAAGTGTGTGAGTCCCGATGAGCTGACATGAGTCAGTGATTCGGGTGAACAAGCGCAGCCAACGCCGCTGCGGCTTCAAGTATGACGGGGAGAGTAGTATCGTCCAATCGGGTGTGGTCGGTTACTGGCAGGGTTTAAATTCTGCTGGTCCCTGTGGCAGGGGCGCGCCATCAATCACAACGGTGCCTGCGGGCATGAATGGAGAACAAGATGAAAAACTGGAAAACAAGCGCGGAACAAATTCTGACCTCAGGGCCGGTTGTTCCTGTGATTGTTATCAACAAACTGGAGCATGCGGTTCCGCTGGCTAAAGCGCTGGTTGCGGGTGGCGTCCGTGTGCTGGAAGTGACGTTGCGCACCTCATGCGCGATGGATGCGATCCGTGCCATTGCTCAAGAAGTGCCGGACGCTATCATTGGCGCAGGTACGGTACTCAATCCAGAGCAACTGGCTGAAGTGACCGAGGCGGGTGCCCAGTTTGCGATTAGCCCTGGCCTGACTGATGCTTTGCTGAAAGCAGCCAATGCCGGTTCTATTCCTTTAATCCCGGGGATTTGTACGGTATCTGAACTGATGATGGGTCTGGATGCTGGTCTGCGTGAATTTAAGTTCTTCCCGGCTGAGGCCAATGGCGGCGTGAAAGCGTTGCAGGCGATTGCCGGTCCGTTCCCGCAGGTGCGTTTCTGCCCGACTGGCGGAATTTCGCCAGCGAACTACCGTGATTACCTGGCGCTGAAAAGCGTGCTGTGTATCGGTGGTTCATGGCTGGTGCCAGCCGATGCGCTGGAAAGCGGTGATTACGCACGCATTACTGAGCTGGCGAAAGAAGCGGTCGCCGGTGCAAAGATCTAAAACAGCGACGTGCTGAAAATGAAAAACCTCCCGCGGGAGGTTTTTTTATGTCTGCTGATCAGTGCTTAGCGTGCGGCAATGATCTTGATTTCAATTTTATATTTCGGATTCATCAGGTTAGCCTGAACCGTGCAGCGTACCGGTGCATTGCCCGGTGATACCCAGGCATCCCAGGCTTCATTCATCGCCGGGAAATCTTCTTTATTGACCAGAAACAGTGTGGCATCGAGAATTTTGCTCTTATCCGAGCCCGCTTCCGTCAGCGCAGCATCGATAATGGCCAGCGTTTCTGCGGTCTGGTCTTTTGCATTCGCGTCCAGATTTTCCGGCACTGCCGTGTAATAAATGGTGTTGTTATGGATAACGATGTCGGACATCCGTGGCTCAGGTCGGATACGCTCGATGGTCATATTATGGCTCCAGTTAGTCACTTTTTTATGATGCCGCTAAGGGTATCACAAAGGATGAATACGTTGGATTGGCAGATGGCGGTGGTAGTCGGGGCGAGGGATTGGCATAATCACTGCTGATCCGTACAGGTAGAGAGACAGAGTGACAGACGATTTCGCAACAGACGGCGCACTGGCGCAGAAAATTGAAGGTTTTAAACCCCGTGAACCTCAGCGTCTGATGGCGCAGGCTGTCAGCAAAGCCATCAGCGGTAAGCAAGGGCTGGTGGTGGAAGCCGGTACTGGTACCGGTAAAACCTACGCTTATCTGGCACCGGCATTGCGCTCCGGCAAAAAAGTCATTATCTCCACCGGTTCGAAAAACTTACAGGATCAGCTTTATTCCCGCGATTTGCCCAAAGTCGCCAGGGCGCTGAATTTCAAAGGCCGTCTGGCGCTGCTGAAAGGGCGCTCAAACTATTTGTGTCTGGAACGTCTGGAGCAGCAATCGCTCTCCGGCGGCGATCTTGCCAGCCAGGCGCTCAGCGAACTGGCGCATCTGCGTCACTGGTCGAGCAGCACGGAAGAGGGCGATATCAGCACCTGCACCGTGGTACCGGAAGACAGCTTTGTCTGGCCGCTGGTGACCAGTACCAACGACAACTGTCTGGGGAGTGACTGCCCGCTTTACAAAGAATGCTTCGTGGTAAAAGCCCGCCGTAAGGCGATGGACGCCGATGTGGTGGTGGTGAACCATCATCTGTTTATGGCGGACATGGTGGTGAAGGAGAGCGGCTTTGGTGAGCTGATCCCCGAAGCTGACGTGATGATTTTCGACGAAGCCCATCAGATCCCTGACATCGCCAGCCAGTATTTTGGCCAGCAGGTCACCAGCCGCCAGCTGCTTGATATGGCAAAAGACATTACTATTGCTTACCGCACGGAAGTCCGTGACTCTGTGCAGTTGCAGAAAAGCGCTGACCGGCTTAGCCAGAGCACGATGGATTTCCGTCTGGCGCTCGGCGAACCCGGTTTTCGCGGAAATCTTCGCGATGTTCTCAGTCAGCCCGCCATTCAGCGTGCCTTACTGTTGCTCGATGACGCGCTGGAACTTTGCTACGACGTGGTTAAATTGTCCCTCGGCCGTTCTGCGTTGCTGGATGCGGCTTTCGAGCGCGCCACACTTTACCGCAACCGTCTCAAACGCCTGAAAGACGTGTCGATCCCCGGTTACAGTTACTGGTACGAATGTAATTCACGCCATTTCGTCCTGGCGCTGACTCCCTTGTCGGTGACCGACAAATTCAGCGAGATGATGAAAGAAAAGCCGGGGGCGTGGATTTTCACCTCGGCAACGCTTTCGGTGAACGATCAGCTGCATCATTTTACTGAGCGTCTGGGGCTGGATGAGGCAGAAACGTTGCTGCTGCCGAGCCCGTTCGATTACGCCAAACAGGCGCTGTTGTGCGTTCCGCGCTTTCTGCCTGAATCAAATGTGCAGGGCAGTTCGAAACAGCTGGCGCGGATGTTGCGCCCGCTTATCGAAGCTAATAAAGGCCGCTGTTTTTTCCTGTGTACGTCTCACAAAATGATGCGTGAACTGGCGGAAGAATTCAGGGCCAGCCTGACGCTGCCGGTTTTGTTGCAGGGCGAAACCAGCAAGGGCCAGTTGCTGGCGCAGTTTGTCGAAGCCGGTAACGCCTTACTGGTCGCCACCAGCAGTTTCTGGGAAGGGGTGGACGTGCGCGGTGACGCGCTGTCGTGCGTAATTATCGACAAACTGCCGTTCACGTCGCCTGATGATCCATTGCTCAAAGCCCGTATTGAGGATTGCCGTCTGCGCGGCGGAGATCCGTTCAATGACGTACAATTACCGGATGCTGTCATTACGCTTAAACAGGGTGTCGGACGTTTGATCCGTGATACGGATGATCGCGGGGTGATGGTGATTTGCGATAACAGGCTGGTAATGCGTCCGTATAGTGAAGTTTTCCTCAACAGTTTGCCGCCGACACCGCGCACCCGTGATCTGGCACAAGCGATCCGCTTTTTACAGAACGCTGAAGAGCAGAATTAGCCCTTTGTTTATGCTAAGATGCCGCCCCGAAAAAGGTTCTTATACCCGTCATATTTCACGTTGCAGATGCGTTGACTGCGCGCGAGGTATTGAGGGTATAACTTATTAATTTCCCGCCTGAGGTTTGGCATGTCCACGCGAATTTTAGCAATTGATACGGCGACAGAAGCCTGTTCGGTTGCGCTTTACGATCAGGGCGAAACGCTCGCTCATTTTGAACTCTGCGCCCGCGAACATACGCAGCGCATTCTGCCGCTGGTGCAGCAGATCCTCGCCGAAGCGGGGCTTTCCCTGAAACAACTCGACGCACTGGCCTTCGGCCGGGGACCGGGTAGTTTTACCGGTGTGCGCATCGGCATAGGTATCGCGCAAGGCTTATCGCTCGGCGCAGAACTGCCTTTGTTGCCCGTCTCCACCTTACTCACCATGGCGCAGGGTGCTTACCGCCAGACCGGCGCGGAACAGGTGCTGGCAGCCATTGATGCCCGCATGGGCGAAGTGTACTGGGGTGAATTTACCCGCAATACACAAGGTGTCTGGAGCGGTGGAAATACCGAGACGGTCATCAAACCTGAACAACTGCTGGCGCGTACCGTTGAGCGAAACGGGCGCTTTGCCACCGTGGGTACGGGCTGGGAAGCCTATCCGCATTTACTGGGTGAATCCCCGGCGGCGGATTTATTTGATGGAAAAATGTTACTGCCGCAGGCGGAAGATATGTTGCCGCTGGCGCTGCAGCTCTGGGAAAACGGTATTCGCGTTAATCCGGAAGATGCTGAACCGACTTACCTGCGTAATGAAGTTACGTGGAAAAAGCTGCCAGGCCGATAAGTCATGGCAACTTGTGCATCAAAAGACGGTCAAAATGAAGAGTTTGCACAGGAGTCATCGTAATGCGTAAGTGGTCTGTTGTTCAGCAGTTATCAGGTGTAACGGGTAAGAAAATGGTGCGGAGTGCTGTTGCACTCAGCGTGTTGGTATTATCAGGGTGTGTCACCGTGCCCGATGAAATTCGTGGGACCACGGCTACGCCGCAAATGAATTTACAGGCCGTGCAGGGCGCGCCGAATTTGTACGTCGGGCAGGAGTCGCGTTTTGGCGGCAAAGTGATTGCCGTAACCAACCTGCAAAACAAGACGCGTCTGGAAATCGCAACTGTTCCGCTGGATGAGGGCGCTCGCCCGATTTTAGGGGCAGCATCACGCGGACGCATCATGGCTTACATTAACGGTTTTGTGGATCCGGTGGATTACCGCAATCAGTTAGTGACCGTCGTCGGGCCAATTACCGGCGTGGAAAAGGGCACCATCGGCCAGACGTCTTATGATTTCGTTACCGTTAATGTCAACAGCTACAAACGCTGGCGGATACAGCAACAGGTCGTCATGCCTCCGCAACCTATCGGCCCATGGGGCTATGGTTTTGGCGGGCCGTATGATTCCTGGGGGCGGGGGTTTGGGCCCGGTTGGGGTCCCGGCTGGTATAATACAGCACCGGCCCGGGTCGAAAGCGTCGTCACCGAATAGACCGCCGCCGCCGCGTGGAGCTCCGCCTTCTCTTGGCGCGCTTCCCCCGGCAACAGTAAAACCGGCAGCGACGCATTCTGTTCTGCCGCTGCCCGGGAAATGACCTGAAGAGAAGCGTTGTTAAGGCGGCTTAATTGCCGCCTTTTTATTTTCTGCCATGGACGGTTGACAAAGTAAGGGCACAGAAAAAGTGACCCGCCTCTCAACCTCGACATTGTTTGAAACGCAACTGGTAAGCTGAGTTAAAATATTGTTAAAGACGTGATAAAACTCGTCGAATAGAGACGGCAACAGAACATGATTTCAGGAGTGATACCTTGGAAAAGGTTTGGCTAAAACGATATCCGGCAGATGTTCCTGAGAACATCGACCCTGACCGCTACAGTTCGCTGGTCGAGATGTTTGAAAATGCTACGTTGCGTTACGCTGACAATGCGGCATTTATCAACATGGGCGAGGTGATGACTTACCGCAAGCTCGAAGAGCGCAGCCGTGCTTTCGCCGCCTATTTGCAAAATGAGCTTGGGCTCAGGAAGGGCGACCGCGTTGCCCTGATGATGCCGAATCTGCTGCAATACCCGATTGCCCTGTTTGGCGTATTGCGCGCCGGCATGGTGGTAGTCAACGTCAATCCTCTGTATACGCCGCGTGAACTCGAGCATCAGCTCAACGACAGCGGTGCCAGTGCCATTGTGATTGTTTCAAACTTTGCACATACCCTGGAAAAAGTGGTGTACAAAACCCAGGTTAAGCATGTGATCCTGACCCGAATGGGCGATCAGCTTTCTGCGGCGAAGGGGACGCTGGTTAACTTTGTGGTGAAATATATCAAACGGCTGGTGCCTAAATACCACTTGCCGAACGCGATTTCCTTCCGCACCGCCTTACAGCGCGGACGTCGTCTGCAATACATTAAGCCCGATATCATTAATAATGATCTGGCGTTCCTGCAATATACCGGCGGAACGACGGGCGTGGCGAAAGGGGCGATGCTGACCCACCGCAACATGCAGGCGAATCTCGAGCAGGCGAAAGCGGCCTACGCGCCGTTGTTACAGCCGGGACATGAGCTGGTGGTAACCGCACTTCCGCTGTATCACATTTTCGCACTGACAGTGAATTGCCTGCTGTTCCTTGAACTGGGCGGTAAAAGCCTGCTCATCACCAATCCGCGCGACGTGCCGGGGATGGTCAAAGAACTCGGGAAATATCCTTTCACGGCTATCAGCGGCGTGAATACATTGTTCAATGCGTTGCTCAATAATGAAGATTTCCGTGAGCTTGACTTCTCCTCGTTGCGTCTTTCTGTCGGCGGCGGAATGTCGGTGCAGAAATCAGTGGCAGAGAAGTGGGAAAAACTGACCGGTAAACATCTGCTGGAGGGTTACGGACTGACAGAATGTTCACCGCTGGTGGCGGGTAACCCGTATGATTTGAAACATTACAGTGGCAGTATCGGTCTGCCAGTGCCATCCACGGAAGTCCGTCTCGTGGATGATAACGGCCAGGATGTCGGGCCTGGCCAGCCTGGCGAGCTGTGGGTTAAAGGCCCGCAGGTTATGCTGGGTTACTGGCAACGGCCTTCCGCCACCGATGAGGTGCTAAAAGATGGCTGGTTATCGACGGGCGATATCGTTACAGTGGACGAGCAGGGCTTCTTACGGATTGTTGACCGTAAAAAAGACATGATTCTGGTTTCCGGTTTCAACGTTTACCCTAACGAAATTGAAGAGGTGGTTTCACAGCATGACAAGGTACTCGAAGTTGCCGCCATTGGCGTGCCGGATGAGTCGTCGGGTGAAATCGTCAAAATTTGCGTGGTGAAGAAAGACCCATCACTGACCAGCGAAGAGCTTCTCGCACATTGTCGTCGGTTATTAACCGGTTACAAAGTACCGAAGATTGTCGATTTCCGCGACGAGTTGCCGAAGTCAAATGTCGGTAAAATTCTCAGAAGGGAACTTCGTGATGAGCAGCTGAAACCGAAAGCCACCCCGAAGCAGGATGCGGCATAGCGGATTGCCTGTTCAGTCAGAAAGAGTCAGATTCTTAACGCCGGCGATGTCCGGCGTTATCACGTTATAACGCAGTAATGATTAAGAGAATGATGTTTTGAATTATGAGTTGATCACCACCAATGACGCGCTGGAGCAAGTTTGTCTTCAGGCCAAAGCGCACAGTAAAATTGCGCTGGATACCGAATTTGTCCGTACCCGCACGTATTATCCGCAACTGGGGCTCATACAGTTATTCGATGGCGAAAGGCTGACGCTGATCGACCCATTGCCAATCACCGCCTGGCAACCCTTCATTGATTTGCTGGTTGATCCTGATGTCATCAAATTCCTGCATGCCGGCAGCGAAGATCTGGAAGTTTTCCTGAATGCCTTTGGGGTGATGCCTTCGCCGCTGATTGATACGCAGATCCTCGCTGCTTTCAGCGGGCGCCCGTTGTCCTGTGGTTTTGCACGTCTGGTGGCTGAAACCACCGGCGTTGAGCTGGATAAAAGCGAATCGCGCACTGACTGGATAGCCCGTCCGCTGAGCGAAAAGCAATGCGTCTATGCTGCGGCTGACGTGTGGTATCTGCTGCCGCTGGCCGATCAACTGATGCGTGAAACACAAGACGCAGGGTGGATGGATGCCGCGCTGGATGAATGTCTTGCTCTGTGCCGCCGCCGTAAGGAAGTGCTGCAACCGGAACTGGCTTATCTGGAAATCAGTAACGCTTTTCAGTTGCGTCCACGCCAGTTGGGATGCCTGAAGTTGTTAGCCGCGTGGCGCCTGAACCAGGCCCGTCAGCGTGATCTGGCCGTTAATTTTGTAGTACGTGAGGAAAACCTCTGGCAGGTGGCGCGCTATCAGCCAACGTCGCTGGGCGAGCTGGAAGCGCTTGGTCTGAGTGGCCCGGAGATTCGCTATCACGGGCGTACGTTGCTGGCGCTGGTGGAGGAATCGAATGCACTGGATGAAGCTGAACTGCCCGCACCGATTTTGAACCTGATTGATCAGCCGGGTTACCGCAAAGTCTTTAAGGATATTAAGGCACTTATTCAGACTGTCAGTGAAGAGAGTAAACTGAGCGTTGAAATGCTGGCATCACGTCGCCAGATTAATCAGTTACTGACCCATCACTGGAAGTTAAAAGATAAAGAATCACAACCTGAATTAATCAGTGGCTGGCGCGGGAAGTTGTTAGCTGAAAGACTGAATGAAATTTTGAGCAATTATTGATTCCTTCTTTTAAGAAGGAAAGTGAATATGCGTTAAAAAGAGCGGGCAATTGTCCCGCTCTTTTTATTTTATATTTCCCGATAACGCTTAATCCTAAAATAGCGGCAATCAGGCCAGTCTGGGGATATTAAATTCCAGCTAAAATGAGAGAAGTCTTAATCAAGAATTATCAGGAATAAGCACAAACAGACGGAAAAAGAACCTGTTTAATGGGGTTATATACAGTGGTTATTTCGGGGCGGGAAGAGAATAGCGGAAGGGAACGAGATAAAAAGCAGTAGCCCCCTGAAAAAACAGGGGGCGCTATGCTGAAAAAAA
This sequence comes from Rahnella sp. CG8, assembly GCF_023701875.1. Lineage (NCBI taxonomy): Bacteria > Pseudomonadati > Pseudomonadota > Gammaproteobacteria > Enterobacterales > Yersiniaceae > Rahnella > Rahnella sp. CG8. The sequence continues at coordinate 111,681 of NZ_JABAED010000014.1, read as the reverse complement.
CACCTGCGAACAAGGCAAACAGACTGCTGTCATTTAGGCGTTTCTTCCGATTCTGGCAGGGTGACGTTAAGTTCCAGTACGGAAATATCGTCACCTTTTTGCTCGAACTGAACCTGCAACATTTCTGGGTCAATCTTAATGTACTTACAGATGACCGCCAGAATGTCACGTTTCAGTTCAGGCAGATATGATGGTTCACTATCCCCTCGACGCCGTTCGGCTACGATGATCTGTAGCCGTTCCTTGGCTATATTGGCTGTCGATTTTTTGCGGGACAGAAAGAAATCTAACAATGCCATGGTTTATCCCCCAAAAAGGCGTTTCAGGAAACTCTTCTTCTCTTCCTCAATGAAACGGAATGCACGTTCTTCCCCAAGCAGACGGCTGACAGTATCGTCATACGCTTTCCCTGCATCGGATTCCTGATCCAGAATGACCGGCTCGCCCTGGTTGGACGCACGCAGTACAGACTGATCTTCCGGGATAACCCCGATCAGAGGAATACGCAGGATTTCCAGCACATCTTCCATGCTCAGCATGTCGCCACGGCTGACACGGCCCGGGTTGTAACGGGTAAGAAGCAGATGTTCTTTGATAGGCTCTAAGCCTTGTTCCGCACGGCGAGATTTTGAAGACAAAATGCCCAGGATGCGGTCGGAGTCACGAACGGAAGAGACTTCTGGGTTGGTGGTGATCACGGCTTCATCGGCGAAATACAACGCCATCAGTGCGCCGGTTTCGATGCCCGCAGGGGAATCGCACACCACGAAATCAAATTCCATTTCGGCTAAATCGTTCAGGATCTTCTCAACGCCTTCGCGGGTCAGTGCGTCTTTATCACGTGTTTGCGAAGCCGGAAGAATAAACAGGTTTTCGGTGCGTTTATCCTTGATAAGCGCCTGATTCAGCGTGGCATCACCCTGGATCACGTTAACGAAATCATAAACCACCCGGCGCTCACAGCCCATAATCAGGTCGAGATTACGCAGACCGATATCGAAATCGATAACTACAGTCTTTTTGCCTTTTTGAGCTAAACCGGTAGCAATGGCCGCGCTTGAAGTGGTCTTGCCAACGCCCCCTTTACCCGATGTAACAACTATGATGCGTGCCATGAATGGATTCCTTGTCAAAAGGGCTTAGTTTAAAGGTTGTATGGTTAACACATTATTTAACAGGCTGAGGCGCGCTGCCTGACCGAGATAATCGGCCGGGATTTGATCACTCAACCAGTATTGCCCTGCGATAGAGACTAGTTCAGCGCCTAACTGCGTGCAAAAAATCTGACAATTTGCATCGCCTGCGGCGCCAGCCAGCGCTCTGCCTCGCATCATGCCGTAGATGTGGATATTGCCATCGGCAATCAGTTCCGCACCTGCGCTGACACTGTTGGTCACGATGAGGTCGCTGTTACGGGCATAAATTTGTTGGCCGGATCTGACCGGAGTACTGACAATGCGGGTTTTAGCCGGTGCATTGTCGGGCACGACAGGAACCGGTGGTTCTGCAGCGATACGCTGTGCGCGGCCTTCACTCAGCAGCGGTAAACCGGTGCGGGAAAGTGCGCGTTTTTGCGCCTCATCTTTGCAACCACTGATGCCAACAATGCGAAAGCCTGCAGAAGCGACAGCCTGTTGAATGTCTTTCCAGTTTGCTTCACCGGTCAGTGAGGCAACGTTGATAACAACAGGGGCATTTTTCAAAAAGGCTGGAGCTTGCTCCACTTTTTCCTGTAATGCCTGGTAAATAACCTCAGGTTGTGAACTATGTAAATGAACAACCGATAAGGTAAAACTGCTGCCTTTTAGTTCTATTGGCGATTGTGACATCTATCCTGACTCAGTCTCAGCAACTCTAAATCCCCGGAATACCACTCGGGGGGCGATATTCCGATGTACGATAAGCATGTTATAGTTACAGTTATATCTAGGCAAGCCACCGTTTCAATAAAATAGAGTTAAAAAAATGCTTTGTGTGATCTATAGAAGTACTAAACGCGACCAGACTTATCTGTATGTCGAAAAAAAAGACGATTTTTCCCGTGTGCCTGAAGAATTACTCAAAGGTTTTGGCGTGCCTCAGTTCTCAATGATGCTAAACCTGGCAAACCGTGAAAAACTTGCCACAGCAGATATTGCTAAAGTGCGTCAGTCGCTGGAAGAGCAGGGTTATTATCTGCAGGTTCCACCGCCGGTAGAAAGTTTATTGAATATTCATCTGAACGACGCCAGTAAATAACGCATTCCTGACATTTGTCTCGGCACTCCTCGAACTTTCAGACGGCATGACTTGCATTCATCTTGGTCGTGCTCAAAGCTTATAGCGATGAATCACTTGCAGAAGTCAAAAGGAAGAAATTGATGAAATTGTCGGCACTGGCCGTGTTAACACCGCTGGTCATCCTCAGTGGTTGTGCAGCACAGAAAGCTACCTCAGGGCAACCCTCTACACCATCCACTGCGGCAACACAGCCTGCTGCTGCCGCACCGGCAGCGCCTTCTGGCAAAACGTCTCTGGCTGAACAGGGGCGGGACCCCGCGGAATTCCCGGCTTATGTCGAACAACTCAAAGCACAGGCGCTCTCGCAAGGGATCAGCCAGCAGACCATCGACAGCACCTTCGCCAACATTCATTTTGTTGACCGCGTGATCAATTCAGATCGCAATCAGCTCGAAAAGAAAATTACCCTCGACGATTATCTGACACGCGTTCTGCCTGAATGGAAGATTAAACAGGGGCAGGAACAGCTTCAGAGTAATTTGCCTGCGCTGACAAAAGCCAGCGAACGTTATGGGGTTCAGCCGCAGTACATTGTGGCGTTATGGGCGATGGAAAGCAGCTTCGGCAAAATTCAGGGTAAAGAGGATGTATTCTCTGCGCTGGCCACACTGGCCTTCGAAGGACGTCGTGAAGCCTTCTTCACCAAAGAATTTATGTCGGCGCTTAAAATTGTCGATTCCGGTAAAGCCACCAGCGACATGATGAAAGGTTCCTGGGCGGGTGCGATGGGGCAGTCGCAGTTTATGCCAAGTTCTTATCTGACTTACGGCGCTGACGGTAACGGCGACGGCAAGATAGACATCTGGGCAAACACCGATGATGTTTTTGCTTCCACGGCCAATTATTTGGCGAAAGAAGGCTGGAAAGGCGATCAGGGCTGGGGCCAGGAAGTGAAATTACCAGCTAACTTTGATGGCGCTCTGTCGGGGCTGAAAAATAACCAGATGCATCCGGCCAGCTACTGGCAGCAGCGCGGCGTGACGCAAGTTGACGGCAACCCGCTAATGTCGACAGCGACCCGTTCATGGATTATCACACCGGATGACACGCAGGGGCGCGCGTTCCTGGTTTACGATAACTTCCGTACGATCATGCACTGGAACCGTTCAACCTATTTCGCGCTGAGTATCGGCATGATGGCGGATGGTATTATGGGCTCGCAGTCACCGGTGGTTTCCGGCGATTTAGCACCGGCGACAACTCCGGCGCCTTCTGCACCGTTAGCGCCAGCACCGCATAATCCGTTCAGCGGCTGAAATTCCTAACTTCAAGGAGTAGCTGTATGTACCAACACAGAGACTGGCACGGCGCATTACTGGATTTTCCGGTCAACAAAGTCGTGTGTGTCGGCAGTAACTACGCCGATCATATTAAAGAGATGGGCGGGCAGAAAGCGGCGGAACCGGTGTTATTTATCAAGCCGGAAACCGCTTTGTGCGATTTCCGCCAACCCATCGTCATCCCGAAGGATCTCGGTGCGGTACATCATGAAGTCGAACTGGCGGTACTTATCGGCACACCACTGAAGCAGGCGACGGAAGATCGCGTCGCCAATGCTATCGCTGGTTACGGGCTGGCACTTGACCTGACGCTGCGGGATTTGCAGTCGACGTTCAAACAAGCCGGACAACCCTGGGAAAAAGCCAAAGGGTTTGACGGTTCCTGCCCGATGAGCGGATTTATTCCGGTAAGTGAATTTGGTGATGCACAACAGGCTGAACTGCGGTTAGAGATCAATGGAGAAGTGCGTCAGAGCGGGAATACCCGCGATATGCTGACGCCGCTTCTGCCACTGATTGCCTATATGAGCCGCTTCTTCACGCTGCGCGCGGGCGATATCATTCTGACCGGTACACCACACGGCGTCGGCCCGCTAAAAGCGGGTGATGAAATTGTGGCTACACTTAATGGTAAACAGGTAAGTTCCCGCGTGATCTGACGGCGTTTTTCCTCTCCGCCGGAACCCATTTCCGGCGGCTTTACTTGCATCTGCAGGCTAAAGCGTCTATATAAGCACCCTCATTTTCTTTATACCGGATGCACATTATGACTGAACCCGCTTTTTGGCAGCACAAAACGCTGTCTGAAATGACCGACGAAGAATGGGAAGCATTGTGCGACGGCTGCGGACAATGCTGCCTGCATAAGCTGATCGACGAAGACACCGATGAAATCTATTTCACCAACGTCGCCTGTAACCAGCTCAACATCAAGTCTTGCCAGTGTCGTAACTATGAACGTCGTTTCACGCTGGAAGAAGATTGCATTAAACTGACCCGCGAAAACCTGACAACCTTCGACTGGCTGCCGCCAACCTGCGCCTATCGCCTGATCGGCGAAGGACGCCCGCTGCTTCCCTGGCATCCGCTGCTGAACAAAGCATCGAAATCGGCCATGCATACAGCGCAGATCTCCGTACGCTACATCGCCGTGCGCGAAGACGACGTTGAAGACTGGCAGGATCACATCCTGAATAAGCCAAGCTGGGCCAGATAACCGATTTTGCCCGCAATCAGAAAACAAAAAGCCCCGGCAATCATTGCCGGGGCTTTTTATTACGAATTTTTACACTAAATCTCAGAGTCGGGTCTGACACCGTTCATGGCGCTGAGTGCTTCGGCATCCAGTTCAGGATCTTCTTTATCAATCAGTCGGGTCAGTTCAATGAGTGCCTGGAATTGCTCGAACAAAATCTTAGCGTCTGATTTAAGCATCTCATCAGCAGAGTCCAGCACTGAGTTGATGGCTTTGTTCACGCTTTCGATAATTTCCTGGGGGCCGCCATTTTTGCCGACAGTTAAAAATATAGCACTCAGCAAAAGGGACTGAGCCTCAACCTGTGCGGTAAGTTGCTTGGAATCCGCTTCCATGTGGGAGATTTTTGCGACCATACTTAAGATGATATTTTTCATTCATTGCCCCTTCAGACAAAGAGTATCTATTGCTTCTTATTTCTACGCCAGGTTATGAAAACTTCATAATCATATTTGGTAAAACTCGGTGGATTGTCGCAGTTGCTGAGAGCCTCAGGCATCTGGATGGTTTTTTCCTTCTTCGATAAAGTCTTCATTAATCTCATCGGTATTGTTCTGATGATCCCGGCCGGAAAGAATGTTCCAGCAGGCGATGAATAACGCGGCAATCAGCGGGCCAATCACGAAGCCATTGATGCCATACACTTCCATACCGCCAAGTGTGGTGACCAGGATAAGATAATCCGGCATTTTGGTGTCTTTGCCGACCAGCAGCGGACGTAACACGTTATCCACGATGCCGATGACCACCACGAAGAAGGCCACAATAAAGATCCCCTGCCACAGCATCCCGGAGGCGAAGAAATAAATCGCCGCAGGCACCCAGATAATGGCTGAACCCACTGCCGGAATGATCGACAGGAACGCCATCAGAGCACCCCAAAGCAGGCTTCCGTCCAGACCGGCGATGTAAAACGCAATACCGCCCAGCGCGCCCTGTACAACCGCCACCACAACGGTGCCTTTTACTGTCGCGCGAGAAACTGCTGCAAACTTCATAAACAGATGATGCTTTACATACCGTGACAACGGCAGGGTGGCGAGTGTCAGATTGACCAGGTAAGCGCCATCCTTGATCAGGAAGAACAGGATATACAGCATGATGCCGAAACCCACGACAAAGCCGAATGTGCTCTTACCTATTACGAAAACGCTGCCAGCCAGATACTGACTACCTTGCAGTGCCACATCAGAAAGTTTTTTCTGAATCTCAGCGGTGCTGTCGAGATCATGGTCTGACAGGAAGTGCCGTGCCCATCGTGGTAAATGATGGATGAAATCCGCCAGGATCACGGGCAGTTGTGTCTGATTTCCCTGCAGTTTGGTATAAACCGCATTGAATTCAAGTGCCAGCGACGAGGTCATAATCGCCAGAGGGGTGAAGACAATCAGACAAATTATCAAAACGGTCAGCAGAGAGACCACACCGTTGCGATCACCGACAACCTGTTTCAGCCGATTTTTTAACGGATTGAAGATGACGGCGAGAATAATGGCCCATAGTACGGAAGAGTAGTAAGGCCTTAATACATCGAAGAAAGCCAAAGTTACGATAAAAAGAATTGCGATGAAAAAGCCTTTTGAAAATCCTTTAATGAACATTTTTGTTCCTCTGATAAATCTTTTAGCCCTCGTAGCATAGAATGCATTGACGAATTTACAAACGTAGGTCTTTTTTTGTGCAGTGTGTTGTGTGCAGAAGGGGGAAGGGGGAAATCTTACCTCTGATCAAAAGCAACGCCGGGATTAATGGAACTCCGCCATTGCACCCGCGTTAATACCTGTCATTCCATTTCCGTTAAACGTCACTGTCGATTTCTATCCCTGATGTTTAAATTTTATTTAAACAGACCGTATAACACGAAACCAGCGACGACCCAGAAGGCGACGCAGGCTCCTACACAAATGATCCAAATGGCCCAGACGGGAAGATTTTTCATTGCACGTTCCAATAATGGTAATAAAAAGCACAGAGGCAGAAAGCCCGTGTTGAGCGGGCGCTGCAGATAATACATCACGTCTGTTTTGGAAAACATCTTCTCCTCCACAGACATAAAAAAAGCGCCATCAGAGGCGCTTTTCCGTGTCAGCAAGGACTGAATTAACGACCAAATAAATCGCGACGTTTTGGTTTAACGAACTGAGCCAGCAGCACCAGAACAGCAATCACCATAAACACGCTGAAAATCACGACCAGCCACTGTGGCATGCCCAGTGACAGGAATTCCCACTGTTTTTCTGCACAATCACCGCTGGCGATAAACATCCACGGGAACCATTTGTCCAGTGGCAACCAGCTTGGGAAACGCGCGGCAAAATCACAGGTGGCGAACGGAGAAGGGTGCAACTGAATCATGGTGTGTTCCCATGACAGGCGGATACCTTCGTAAGCACTGTAGAGCCAGATGAGGATCCCGGCATAGCGTAACCATGTGGAAGGTGCGATAGCACCGACGAGGCCAGCCAGCAGAATACCCATCAGAGCACAACGTTCATAAATACACATGACACAGGGCTTAAGTAACATCACGTGTTGGAAATACAATGCAACCAGCTCAAGTGCCAGTGCAGTCAGAGCCATCAGAAGCCATGCACCGCGACCTTGTGAACAGCGGTTAAGATATTGCAACATAGAAAATTTTTCCCTGCAGTTAGCTACTGACACGCAGTGTAAACCAATTGCTTGCTGCTGCCAGCCTGTCCGAATCAATATTCGGTAAATAATTAATATAAATCGGACAATTCGACTTTAAATTCTGTAATTTCCTGAGTGAAGGTGCTTACAGGAGATTACTGACTCAATCTTTCCTTCATCAATGCACCGGCATGATCTCAGTTACCGGGGGCAAACTCAGCCATCCCATGTCGCTGTACCACTGGGTCATATCGGGCAACAGATACTGAACACACAACAGGCCGACGAGTGTCATGACCACAGTGTACGGCAATGCCATCCAGACCATCCTTCCGTAAGAAAGCCGGATCAGCGGTGCAAGGGCAGAAGTCAGCAGGAACAGGAAGGCTGCCTGACCATTGGGTGTCGCCACTGAAGGCAGGTTGGTGCCGGTATTAATGGCCACGGCCAGCATCTCAAATTGTTTCAGATCGATAATGCCATTTTCCAGCGCCGATTTGGCTTCATTGATGTAGACCGTACCGACGAAAACGTTATCTGAAACCGATGAGAGCAAACCGTTGAACAGGTAAAAGAGTGAAAGCTGATTGGACGGTGCAGCCTGAAGCACAAAATGAATGATCGGGCTGAACAGATGCTGTTCGACGATCACGGCAACAATGGCAAAAAATACCGTCAGCAGGGCAGTGAACGGCAGTGAATCCTGGAATGCCTTGCCGATGGCATGTTCATCCGTCACACCACATAACGCGGTTGCAAAGATAATCACCGTCAGGCCGATCAGGCCAACCTCAGCGAGATGGAATGCCAGCGCAACAATCAGCCACACACCAATCACCGCCTGCACAGCCAGTTTTATACGCTCCTGCTTCGTGTTGTTCTCGCTGTTCTTTTGATCAAACTTTTTAAGCACTTCATACACCGGATGTGGCAGTTGCGCACCATAACCAAACCAGCGGAAGCGTTCTACCAGCGCACATACAATAAATCCGCAGAAAAAGACCGGCACGCTGACCGGCGACATGCGGATCAGAAAATCGATGAATTGCCAGCCTGCGCTTTTCGCGATGATCAGGTTTTGCGGTTCGCCGACCATCGTCATCACGCCACCCAGCGCGGTACCGACACCGGCGTGCATCATCAGGCTGCGTAAAAATGCGCGGAATTGTTCAAGCACAGCCTGATGCTGCTGATTGCCGGTAAAAGAGCTGTCGTCATTGACCTCAGTATTTTCATTCTGATTTGAAGCAACGTTGTGATAAATGGAATAAAAGCCCACTGAAACGCTGATCACCACGGCAATAACGGTCAGTGCGTCCAGGAATGCGGAAAGAAAGGCGGCAGCAAAACAAAACGCCAGTGAAAGGGCAATTTTATTGCGCAGATTCAACAACAATTTGGTGAACACGGTTAACAGCAACTGCTTCATGAAATAGATGCCAGCGACCATGAAAATCAGCAGCAAGATGACTTCCAGATTAGCAGACACTTCTTCGCGGATCCGTCCTGCGCTGGTCATGCCGATCATGACGGCTTCGATGGCGAGCAATCCACCCGGCTGAAGCGGGTAGCATTTAAGCGCCATACCTAATGTGAAAATGAACTCAATCACCAGCAACCAGCCCGCGATAAAGGGACTGATGAGGAAGAAAATCAGCGGGTTAACAATCAGAAAAACCAGAATTGCTATTTTGTACCAGTTTGGTGACTGGCCAAGAAAATTCTTTATGAATGCGCGGCTGTAGGTTGTTTCCATATTGCCCAAAGGTCCTTTATATATATTTTATTAATGTTTCAAAAAGATAGGTAAGTTTAATCGTCTGACTGGATTTTTCAATAATAAAGGGCGATGCAATAAATCCATGAAAAATGTGAAATTCTGTCAGCCCACCCACAGTTTCAACATTACTTCCGTCGGGACGCTATAACAGGGCATTTTCATCTGGTATGATGAGATGAACTATATCCCTAATAAAAGCCCCACACGGAACGACAAACACATGGTTATTAAGGCACAAAGTCCTGCCGGTTTTGCCGAAGAGTATATCATCGAAAGTATCTGGAATAGCCGCTTCCCTCCGGGTTCAATTTTGCCTGCTGAAAGAGAGCTTTCAGAACTCATTGGTGTAACCCGAACCACATTGCGTGAAGTGTTACAGCGGCTTGCCCGCGATGGATGGTTAACCATTCAGCACGGTAAACCGACGAAAGTGAATAATTTCTGGGAAACATCCGGCCTGAATATTCTTGAAACGCTGGCGCGTCTGGATCATGACAGCGTACCGCAGCTGATTGATAATTTGCTGTCTGTGCGTACCAACATCGCGACGATCTTTATCCGCAAGGCGATGCGTACCAACCCGGAAGAAACCCAACAGGTTCTCGCGAAAGCGACTCAGGTTGAAGATCATGCCGAAGCCTTTACGGCGCTCGATTACGGCATTTTCCGTGGTCTGGCATTCGCCTCTGGCAACCCGATTTATGGTTTGATCATCAACGGACTGCGCGGTCTTTATACGCGCGTCGGACGCTATTACTTCTCCAATCCTGAAGCGCGCAAACTGGCGATCACTTTCTATAAAAAGTTGTCTGATATCTGCCACGAGAAAAGCTATGAGCAGATTGTGGATTGTGTGCGTAATTATGGCCGTCAGAGCGGTGAAATCTGGCACAGCATGCAGGGTGCTATGCCGGGTGACCTGGCCGAACAAAAACATCGTTAATTCCCTATATCCTTCAAACAGTCTCATCGTTGGCTGCCTCGATATAATTTGAAGGATTGAGGGAGCCAGTAATAACAAAAGGGCGCTTAGCGCCCTTTTTTAATGCCTGAAAATGGAAAATTTACAGCGGTGTCGGACGTGGCGGGCAACGTTCGAGTAACTCGACGCTGCCGTCTTCATTGAGTTGCTCGATAAAGACATCGAAGCCCCACAGGCGGTGGACGTGTTTCATCACTTCACGGCGGCTTTTATCAAGCGGTGCCCGGTCCTGCGGAATGTAGCGTAATGTCAGCGAGCGGTCTCCGCGCAAATCCACATTCCAGACCTGAATATTCGGTTCGTGATTACTCAGATTATACTGCGCCGACAACTCCTGACGAATTGCACGGTAGCCTTCCTCATTGTGGATCGCGGCGATTTCCAGATAATTATTGTGATCGTCATCGAGCACCGTAAACAGACGGAAATCACGCATCACTTTCGGTGACAGGAACTGGCTGATGAAGCTCTCGTCTTTAAAGTCACGCATCGCAAAATGCAGCGTGTCGAGCCAGTCTGAACCGGCGATATCCGGGAACCAGTAACGGTCTTCCTCCGTCGGCTCCTGACAGATACGCTTGATATCCTGCATCATCGCGAAACCCAGAGCATACGGGTTGATACCACTGTAATACGGGCTGTTATAAGGCGGCTGATACACCACATTCGTGTGACTGTGCAGGAACTCCAGGATGAAACGGTCGGAGACTTTTCCTTCGTCATACAGATGATTCAGGATGGTGTAATGCCAGAATGTCGCCCAGCCTTCGTTCATGACCTGAGTTTGTTTCTGCGGATAAAAATACTGGCTGATTTTACGCACAATGCGCAAAATTTCTCTCTGCCAGGATTCCAGCAGAGGTGCATTTTTTTCCATAAAATACAACAGGTTTTCCTGCGGTTCCGGCGGGAAACGTCGCGCCTGTTCTGGTGCGTCTACACTGTCTTTGCGTGGCAGCGTTTTCCACAGAGAATTCACCTGACTTTGCAGGTATTCCTCACGGCTTTTTTGCCGCGCCAGTTCTTCCTGCAGGGAGATTTTTTGCGGACGTTTATAGCGGTCAACGCCGTAATTCATCAGCGCGTGACAGGAATCCAGCAACCGTTCAACTTCATCGACACCATAGCGTTCCTCGCATTCACTGATATAACGCTTGGCGAACAGCAGGTAATCGACGATGGAACTGGCATCGGTCCAGCTTCTGAACAGATAGTTATTTTTGAAGAAAGAGTTATGCCCGTAGCAGGCATGGGCCATCACCAGCGCCTGCATGGTGATCGTATTTTCTTCCATCAGATAAGCGATACACGGGTTGGAGTTAATGACGATTTCGTACGCCAGACCTTGTTGTCCGTGCTTATACAGCTGTTCGGTTTCGATGAATTTCTTCCCGAACGACCAGTGAGTATAATTGATCGGCATGCCAATGCTGGAATAGGCATCCATCATTTGTTCGGAAGTGATGATCTCGATTTGATGCGGATAAGTTTCAAGCCGGTAGGACTTCGCCACCCGGTCAATCTCTTCGAGATAGGTTTGCAATAACTCAAACGTCCAGTCCGGTCCATCGCTAAGACGTTTGTCCTCAGTTTTTTGCTTTTGGGTCACTGTCGTCATAAGCCGCACCCTCATTCAGTTATGGACGCTACAGAGTGTTTGATTCACAACCTTTTCTTAAGATTTCGCACGTCCATTGATAATCGTAGCTCAATCTGAGTGTGTCGTTAGATAAACACCATGAATCCATTCCTCAACAAATCTATATCCTTAAGGCCGGAGACTGTCAATCGGCGGGCAATAAAGAGCCCAAAGCCGCGTACAGTCTGGCTTTGGGCGAACAATATCAGGAGACAGGCGCAAACAGCGGGGGATTAACTGCGGATAAATTCTAACAAATCCTGATTTATCTGATTCTTGTGTGTGCTGCACAGACCATGAGATGCGCCCGCATAAACCTTACCTTTGCCATTTGGCAACAACTTAAGCGCAGCTTCGCTGGAGGAAGCGGGTGGCACAATCTGGTCATCATCACCGTAAATCACCAGCGTCGGGATCGTCATCTTCTTCAGGTCTTCGCGCTGATCGGTTTCAGAAAACGCTTTAACACAATCATAAAGTGCTTTTATTGAACCCTGCATACCCTGGAGCCAGAAACTTTGGCGTAAACCTTCTGACACCTCAGCACCGGGGCGGTTGAAACCATAAAATGCGTCGGGTAAGTCCAGGAAAAATTGGGAACGATCTTTCGTCACACCGCCACGGATACCATCGAAAACAGAAAGAGGTAATCCTCCGGGATTGAAATCCGTTTTGATCATAATCGGTGGCACTGCACCAATTAACACCGCTTTTGCCACCCGTGAGGTGCCGTGCCTGCCAATATAACGGGCAACTTCGCCGCCGCCGGTAGAGTGCCCGACGTGTATCGCGTCTTTGAGATCCAGATAAGCCGTCAGTTCGGCCATGTCATCTCCGTACTGGTCCATATTATTGCCTTCCCATGACTGAGAAGAACGCCCGTGTCCGCGGCGGTCGTGGGCAATAACGCGATAACCATGTTCTGCCAGAAACAGCATCTGATCTTCAAAAGCATCCGACGACAGGGGCCAGCCGTGACTAAAAACCACCGGCTGTCCGCTGCCCCAATCCTTATAAAAAAGTTGTGTACCATCTTTAAGCTTCAGAAAGTTTGAGTTATTCACAATCGACTCCTTATTGCTGAAAATTGCTGAAATGAACGGTGCAAAACAGAAACCGATTGAAGTGTAGGTCAGTAATTGCGTCGTTGCGATATGAGTCACATTTTTAAAATGGCAACGTGGCGGGACAGGGTATGAAATTTAACCTGATACTTAGCAGGGTTTATATATTGAAACTTAATTTTTACGGGTATAGCATTAACCCGCTATTGTTTGTTATTGATGCTTTAGGAGGTCAAGAAAATGGTAAATACCTTTACTTATGATAGATATAGAAATCGTATCGGCCAGGGCGTTCGTGTAATGGATGCCGAAACGGGCGTTACCGGCAAAATTACCGCGTTCAGGGTGAAATCGAGTTCACCGGAAGAAATTCGCCGCGAAAGTTGTGTGCAACTGGAAGGGCAGACGGGCCTGTTTAAACCTGTCTCTCTGATGAGACTGGAAACGACGTCTGCCTGATTTTTTCTGTTACGCCGGTAAATTCCCGCAATATAAGGCCACTATGAATAGTGGCCTTAATGTTTTACGCAGCCACTTCGGCTTTGCCTCGTTTTATAAATCCCCGTTCAACCTGAACGTCAATTCTCCGCGCAGCGTGAGGGAATATCACATGCCTGTTTTTTTGTGGTGTTTTATTCCGACAATTGGCTTGTATACAAGAATAAAAACCTGCAGCAAAACTGCCCCTGATGCGTCGGGAGTCTTGTGACATCAATGCAATCAATGCTGTCATTACGCCATAAATTTCTTGCCGCATGGCCGGAATGTTGCGGAATATCGTTATTTATTTCTGGCTATTGAAATAAATGCTGTCATGAACGATAAATAAATGTGAAAGACCTCACGGTTGTGAGTGCCTGTGTTGGTGATTTTTCTTAGTCAGGTTAATTTCCTGTCATCAGAATATTATGCTTTGTTTTGTCGTGGAGTGGAGTCGATATGCGTGTGGTGATTTTAGGCAGTGGTGTGGTCGGTGTCGCCAGTGCATGGTATCTGGCTAAAGCGGGTCATCAGGTGACGGTTATTGACCGCCAGTCCGGCCCGGCAGAAGAAACCAGTGCGGGTAATGCAGGACAGATCTCACCGGGCTATGCTGCGCCGTGGGCGGCTCCGGGGGTTCCGGTCAAAGCCGTCAAATGGATGTTCCAGAAGCACGCGCCTCTGGCGATTCGCCTCGACGGAACACAGTTCCAGCTTAAATGGATGTGGCAAATGTTGCGTAACTGCAACATGGACCACTATCAGACCAACAAAAGCCGCATGGTGCGTCTGGCGGAATACAGCCGTGACTGCATGAAAGCGTTACGCGAAGATACCGGCATTCAGTACGAGGGTCGGCAGGGCGGCACGTTGCAGCTTTTCCGCACCGCGCAGCAGTTTGAAAGCGCAGCCAAAGACATTGCGGTGCTGGAAGACGCCGGTGTGCCGTATCAGTTGCTCGAATCCAGCCAGCTGGCGACTGCAGAACCGGCGCTGGCTCAGGTTGCGCACAAACTGACCGGCGGCCTGCGTTTACCCAATGATGAAACCGGCGACTGCCAGATGTTTACCCGCAAGCTGGCAGACATGGCGCGTCAGGCGGGAGTTATCTTCGAATTTAACCGCACGGTGGATAAGCTGCATATTGAAAATGGCGAAATCACTGGCGTGCAGTGTGGCAATGAGTTCGTCAGGGCGGATGCATACGTGGTGGCATTCGGATCGTATTCCACCGCGTTGCTGCGTGATCTGGTCTCTATTCCGGTTTATCCGCTGAAAGGCTATTCCCTGACGATTCCGATTACTGATCCGGCTTCTGCGCCGGTGTCTACCGTACTTGATGAAACCTATAAAATTGCTATCACCCGTTTTGATGACCGCATCCGCGTCGGCGGTATGGCGGAGATTGTCGGCTTCAACCTGAAGCTGGCGCAGGCGCGCCGCGAAACGCTGGAGATGGTGGTCAAAGATCTCTATCCGAACGGCGGCAACGTCGAACAGGCCACGTTCTGGACGGGGTTGCGTCCGATGACGCCGGATGGCACGCCGATTGTCGGGCGTACGCGCATTAAGAATTTGTATCTCAATACCGGCCACGGCACGCTGGGCTGGACGATGGCCTGCGGCTCCGGGCAGTTGCTCTCGGACATTATGTCCGGCGTGACGCCTGCGATCCCATCCGATGACCTCTCGGTTGAGCGTTACAGCCCGGATTTCATTGCCCGTCCGGCTGGCCCGCACAAAATGCATCCGGTAGGCTGAACCTGCTGTAATCCGATCCCATGCGGGGTTTGATACCGCATGGTTTTTACTTTGCTTATTGCCGGAGCTGGTATGCCTCGCCCGATTTCAGCCACATTGTCTCAGTCTGCGTTAACTCAAAACCTGAACATCATTCGCGGTTTTGCCCCCAACAGTAAAGTCTGGACGGTGGTGAAAGCCAACGGCTACGGCCACGGTATATCCCGTATCTGGCGCAGTTTATCCGCCACTGACGGTTTCGCTTTACTCGATTTCAATGAGGCGATTTTACTGCGTGAGTCCGGCTGGCAGGGACCGATATTACTGCTTGAAGGTTTTTTTACCGCAGAGGATCTGGCTATTGTTGATCAATATCGCCTGACCACGGCCGTACACAGCGAATGGCAGATAAAAGCCCTTGCGCAGGCCAGCATCAGCCTGCCGGTCAGTATCTACCTGAAAGTAAACAGTGGCATGAACCGCCTGGGTTTTGCGCCTGAGCGCGCCGGTGCTGTCTGGCAGCAGTTACGTGAGCTGAAGCAGGTGGGGGAAATCACGCTGATGAGCCATTTCGCCACCGCTGACAGTGTGGAAGGTGTCGATGCGCAGATGAGTGTGATTAACCTCGCCGGGCAAAACATTCGCGGCCCGCGATGTCTGGCCAATTCCGCTGCGACGCTGTGGCATCCGCATACACATCATGACTGGATCCGTCCGGGAATTATTATCTATGGCGCGTCGCCAAGCGGTGAGTGGAAAGATATTGCGCATACCGGTCTGCAACCGGTAATGACGCTTAAAAGTGAGCTGATTGCCGTACAGGAACTTAACGCCGGTGCGCGCGTGGGTTACGGCGGGCGTTACAGTGTAACTCGTCCTCAGCGTATCGGCGTGGTGGCCTGTGGCTATGCGGACGGATATCCGCGCCATGCGCCTTCCGGTACACCGGTTTGGGTAGACGGCGTGCGAACGACGACGACGGGCACGGTTTCAATGGATATGCTGGCTGTGGATTTAACGCCATGCCCGCAGGCGCAGATGGGTGCGCCGGTTGAGTTGTGGGGGAATAATTTACCGGTGGATGACGTGGCAACAGCGGCCGGTACGCTGGGTTACGAACTGCTGAGTGCGCTGGCACCCCGCGTACCGGTGTCGACAATCGGTTAAAAAACGTATTACTGTCCCAGGCGGGTCAGCTGGCCCGTCGATTTTTTGCTGGCGCGTCGAGCCAGCATCGCCAGACATCCTCCTGCCAGCATCACCAGCGACAGACTCAGCTTAGGCTGCAACGGTAATGCCATCGCGATAAAACCAAGTAGTGCACCGCCCGCCATTTGCACCGAACCTGCCAGTGCCGAAGCCACGCCTGCTTCACCGGAGAACGGTTCCAGCGCATAACTGGTGGCCGGGCCCATCAGGAAAGCCAGACCGGCACAGGCGCTGGCGACTGGCACCATATACAGCCAGGTTGCTGTTTGTTCCGCAGGCGGAACCAGCGTGATCCCAGCGATTAGCCCGAGACAGCCAATAAACATCAGGATGCCGCCTGTTTTCAGACATACCGGACGCCCCACTTTGCGGATAATCCGGTTGGCGATAAAGCTCATCCCCATGATCCAGAATCCGTTTGCGCCGAATACCAGTGAAAACTGCAGTGGCGTCAGCCCGGCAGTGTTCATCAAAACGGTCGGCGCCAGCGAGACATAGGTCAGCGCCATACCCATTGCACCTGCATTCACCAGAGCAAAAGTAATGAAGCGCGCATTGAATAAAATGCGGGCGTACTGACGGAATGGCAGGCCGGTGTTGGTCTGCGTATCAGCAGGGCGAGTCTCAGGCAGTTTGAATATAACCAGCAGTAAGACAGCCAGTGTATAACCGGTTAATGCCCAGAACGGCGCACGCCAGCCATAATATTGCGCGATCAGGCCGCCGATCAGCGGTGCCAGTGCCGGAATGATATTCAGCGTGCCATTGAGGAAACCATACGCACGGGCGGCATCGTTGCCACTCATCCGGTCGCGTACGCCGCTGAAAATCACTACGGAAGTGCAGCACACTGCCAGTCCCTGAATGACGCGGGATAATAAAAACATCCACGGTGTTACGGAGGTCGCAGCAACTATCGCCCCTGCCAGATACACCATGACGCCGATAATGGCGATCGGGCGACGACCAAATTTATCCACCAGCGGACCGGCCACCAGTTGTCCCAGCCCCATCACCAGAATAAATAATGAAATCGAGGACTGAATGACCGCCTCGGTGCTCTGTAAACCGAGCGCGATGGCGGGAATGGCGGGCAGGTACAAATCAATACCTAAAGGGCCAAGCAGCACCATGCTCAGCAGCAGGAAAAGGAATTTTTGCATTGAAAACATCACTGTCAGTCATCCGAAAGGAGGCTAAGGGTAATGATTTCGTTAATGAATGGAAAGAAGCTTGTGATAATCAGACCGGCGGGCGCTGTGAATAAAAACGGACACCCGCAGGTGTCCGTGATCTAAGCGGTGACGAAAGACTTATTTTTTCTTCCAGAAATCATCAAACACCGTGACCGGCGGCTGACGTTTATGTTCAGTGCGCAGGTACCAGCCCTCAATGATGGTGGCATATTTATCGTCGATTTTCTTGCCTTCCAGATAGTCGTCGATCAGTTCGTAAGTTACGCCGAGTGCGGCTTCATCTGGCAAGGCAGGGCGGTTATCTTCAAGGTCAGCGGTCGGGGCTTTCGTATAGAGATGTTCCGGGCAACCCAATTCTTTGAGCAGGGCTTTTCCCTGACGCTTGTTCAGACGGAAAATCGGATTAATGTCCGTGCCGCCATCACCGTATTTAGTGAAGAAACCGGTCACGGCTTCGGCAGCATGATCAGTCCCGACCACCACGCCTTTTTTCATCCCGGCGATGCTGTACTGCGCTTTCATGCGCTCGCGGGCCTTTTCGTTGCCTTTAATGAAATCGCTCAGTTCGATACCGATTTCACGTAAGGTCGCTTCGCTTGCCAGGACGGCATTCTTGATATTAACGGTCAGAACTTGATCTGGCTGGATGAACGCAATGGCATCCTGGCAGTCCGATTCATCAGCTTGCACGCCATATGGCAAGCGCACCGCAATGAACTGGTAAGCGCTATCATTTGTTTGTGCGCGTAATTCGCTAATTGCTGTTTGGCAAAGTTTGCCGGTAAGAGTAGAATCTTGCCCGCCGCTGATACCCAGAACCAGTGTCTTGATGAACGGGTGGGCCAGCAGATAACTTTTGAGAAAATCGACGCTGACACGAACTTCCTGTGCGGCATCGATGTGGGGTTTGACGTGCAGAGCCTGAATAATCTCTTGTTGTAAAGCCATGACCACTCCTCCTGAAGGCTGCCTTCGAGGAACCCGAGGCAAAAATAAGACGTTATCAGGACAAAACTACCCCGCATCGCTCAAAAGGACAAGATTCAGCGACGAGTTAGGCGGAAATCTGTACGCTGCCGGCTCGCAATATATCGAACCAAAGTGGCGGGAAGACGTAAAGTGTGGCGCGTAATGAACCATTTCCATTCCTCATTGAAATAAGAAATCAATGCAAGAAAGGGTAATGATTTTGTATGTTTCTATTGCCGGAAATATATGTCACTCGGAACTATCCAAAAAAGCCGCTTTATTAAGATATTCCGGGCTGAGTGCGTTATATTTGTTGCGGTAGAAATATTTGTATGCATATGCCATCGAAATGGAGTTGCAGGCTTGATTAACGGATCCTAATTAATGGCATAAATCGTGTGGTTCCAGTCTCGTTATTTGCCTTAAGTCTTATTGGGGAAACAAAATGTTTTTTCGGGTTGTACGTCGTTTACCAGCTTGTGCCGTAGTCTGCGGTGCAGCGCTGTTCAGTATTTCAAGCCTTGCAGACACCACCATCTTCACCGCGTTAGATGATCCGGCTCAGGCGAAAAAGCCGTTCGAGGGCAATATTCAGGCGGGTTACAGTGCGCAAACCGGTAACACCAGCAACTCCACGCTGAATGCTGATACCACCATGACCTGGTTTGATACCAACACGGCTAACAGCCTGTGGGGTTCTGCGCGTAACACCTCTTCTTCCGGTGTGCGTTCATCCGAGAAGTATCAGGCCGGTGCCCGTACGCGTTATAACCTTGACAACGCGAACTATATTTTCGGTCAGGGGAGCTGGCTGAGCGACCGTTATAACGGTTACCGTTCGCGGACTGTGGGCGCTGTCGGTTATGGTCGTCAGATCTGGAGCGGCCCGGTTCATACGCTGAACCTGGAAGCAGGTCCTGGTGTTCGTCATGATGAATTCGAACAGGGCGGTAACACCACTCGTGCGCTGGCTTACGCTTCAGGCACTTACGGTTACCAGATCAGCGACACTGCGCGCTTCACGCAGGGTGTTTCTGTATTAGCGAACGACGAAACTACGCTGAACTCAGAAACCGCGCTGACCGTTGCGATCAACTCCCACTTCTCGTTGAAAGTGGCGTATGACGTAACCTATAACACCAAACCACCAGCCAGTGCGCCGGATAAAACCGACACCGTGACGTCTGTAAACCTGGTGTACGGTCTGTAATTTCCCCCGGGAAATTATGCAGAAAAGCCGGAGGAGAAATCCTCTGGCTTTTTTTATGGGTTATTTTTGCCAGCATCTTGCACTGAATTTTAAATAAGCGGATGGCTATTAAGCCTCTCAATTATATTCCCTGTATCCTGCTTGTAAGCCAGAAGAAAATATCCCTGAAAGCCACAAACGGCGCAGGCAGGGGTAACCGGATGAATACCCCTATAAACCATGATTTCTTATGTTTCGCGCTATGCTTCTTGCAGAATTTTTTTTATAAACTTAAAAAAAACCTAAAGTAAGTCTTATTCCTGCCGATAGAAACCGAATGTTTAATCTTAAATCAATGCCATAGCCACTTCTGATGCTGTGTTTTTGAGGCGTACAGGCAAGCGGTTCTGGCCATAGAAAACACCGGATATGGAAATCATAAGCTTTCTTACACCATTAGCCCGCACTGTTTCGGCGTGCGCGTGTCTTTCCCTGCGGTGGCGAGTTTCCTGCCTGCTGGTACTTACCGGAATGTTTTCCCTCACCGCGCAGGCCGCGCCGCTCAGCCCCGCCGACCGCGACAGTATCGAACAGCAGCAGCGGCAACTTCTGCAGCAGAACCAGCAGCAGCGTCAGGAACTGGAGCGCAGCACGTCAGTCGCCCCCGCTCCGCAAACTCCCGTACACTCCGGCGGCCCGTGCTTCGATATTCACGACATTACCCTCAGCGGCGCAGACCATATGCCCGCGCGCATCCGGCAAAAACTGACCCAACCCTATCTGCAACAGTGCCTCGGCATTGGCCAGATTAATGCCCTGGTGAAACTGGTCTCCGACTGGTATATCGGCCAGGGTTACATCACCAGCCGCGCATTTCTCACCGAACAGGATTTATCTTCCGGCACGCTCAGCCTGACGGTGATGGAAGGCAAACTCGAAGCCATCAAAATGGAAAACCAGCGCGGCGCAATGCTGGCGATGGCGTTTCCGGGGCTGACCGGCAACATCCTTAATTTGCGTGATATCGAACAGGGGATGGAGCAGATTAACCGGCTGCGCAAAACGCCGGTGCAGATTGAAATCCAGCCCGGCAGCCAGCCGGGATACTCCATCGTCAACCTCACCTCAAAGCCTGAGTTTCCCCTGCAGGCCAGCGCCGGTTTTGATAACTCAGGGCAGAAAAGCACCGGCACCGGACAGGTCAGCGGCTCGCTGACCGGCAATAACCTGCTCGGGCTGGCGGATCAGTGGTTTGTCAGTGCGTCACGCAGCAGCGACGGCGCAAGCGACCATGACGCGAAAAGCGTGCAGGCGGGCGTCAATCTGCCTTACGGCTACTGGCTGTTCGATTACAACTACAGCTACAGCGATTACCTGAGCACCATTGAATCGCAGGGCTATCTGTGGCGCTCCACCGGCGACAGCCAGGCGCACCGCTTCACGCTTTCCCGCGTACTGTTTCGCAACGGCGACATGAAAACCGCCGCCAGCCTCGGGCTGACGCACCGCCTCAACCGAAATTATCTCAACGACGCCCCGCTGGAAAGCAGCACCCGCAGCCTGACCAGCTGGACCGCAGGCATTAATCACAGCCAGAAACTCTGGGGCGGATACGCCACGCTTAACCCGGCGTTCAGCCGTGGCGTGCCGTGGTTTGGCGGCGAAAGCGATGAAGATAAAAACCCGGATGCCCCGCGTGCGGAGTTTTCCAAATGGACGCTGTCCACCAGCTATTACCGGCCTGTCACCCAACGCATTACCTGGCTGACCAGCGCCTACGGCCAGTGGGGCGATGACCGTCTTTACGGCAGCGAACGCCTGACGATTGGTGGCGAAAGCTCGGTGCGGGGGTTCAAAGAGCAATACCTCTCCGGCGACAACGGCGGCTACTGGCGTAATGAGCTGGACACTCAACTGTTCGCCATGCCGGGGCTCGGACAAATCAGCAGCGTAACGGCCCTCGACGGCGGCTACCTGCAACGCAGCAATCACGACACCAATGCGTCCGGCACCTTATGGGGCGGGGCGGTGGGTTTATCGAGCAGTAACGCACATTTCTCCAGCCAGTTTACCGTCGGCTGGCCGCTGAGCTATCCGGACTCACTGGCACCGGATCGCGTCACGGTCTACTACCGCATCGGTTTTGCACTTTAGCGTTGTACCTCTGCATAAGAGAGAAGGAATTCGGCGATGAAATCGATCACAGAGCAACCGGTCGCGTTATGGCGTAAAGCGCTGGCCTACGGGCTGATGGGCTGGCTGGTCTGGCAACCGGTGATGCCTGCATTTGCGGCGGGTATCACGGTAGCCGAAGGCAACACCCGCACCGATCAGGCGGGTAACGGCGTGCCGGTGGTGAACATCGCCACCCCGAATCAGGCCGGGATTTCGCATAATAAATACAACGATTTCAACGTCGGCCAGCAGGGCCTCATTCTCAACAACGCCACCGGCAAACTGACCCAGACTCAGTTGGGCGGGCTGATACAGAACAACCCCAATCTTACGGCAGGTCAGGAAGCGAAGGGCATCATTAACGAAGTGGTGTCGTCGAACCCTTCACAGCTTAACGGCTACATGGAAGTCGCCGGTAAAGCCGCGAACGTCATGGTCGCCAACCCTTACGGCATCACCTGTAACGGCTGCGGCTTCCTCAACACCCCTAACGCCACGCTGACCACCGGCAGGCCGGTGCTGAATGCGGACGGCTCGCTGCAATCCCTCGAGGTCACGCAGGGCGCGATCACCGTTGAAGGTCAGGGGCTGGATGCCCGCACGAGCGATTCTTTTTCACTGATTTCCCGCGCCGCGCAGATTAACGCCGGGCTGTACGCCAGAGACCTGAACGTCACCCTGGGTGCCAACCGTGTCGATGCGCAGGGCAATGCCACGCCGATATCCGGCGCAGGCGTACCGGCGGTGGCGATTGACACCGGCGCACTCGGCGGCATGTACGCCAACCGCATTCATCTGGTTTCCAGCGACAAGGGCGTCGGGGTCAACCTCGGCAACCTGAACGCCTCGGTTGGCGATATGCAGATTGATGCCAGCGGCAAGCTGACGCTAAGTAATGCGACTTCCACCGGCAAGCTGACGGCGAATGCGCAGGCCATCGCCCTTAACGGCACCCAGCAATCGGGCGGCGATATGGCGCTCAACAGCCAGGGGCAACTGGCCGTTCAGGGGAGCCAGGTGACCAGCGGCGGCAATATGACCCTGGCCGCTGACCAGCTCAATTCAGGCAATACCGCGCAGGTGTCTGCGGCAGGCAATATTCATGCTACTGCCGGTAATGGCAGCCAGTGGCAGGGCAAGCTGACGGCGGGGAAAGATCTCCAACTGAACGCCGGATATCTCACCAATAACGGACTGATCGCCGCAAACGGAAACGCCCGTATCACCACGCAGCGGCTGACCAATACCGGCACGCTGCAGGCACAGGGGACGCAAGATCTTCAGGCGACAACGCTGGATAACAGCGGGGTGGTACAGGCCAGCGGTGCCCTGACCCTTACTGCCGGAGAGACTCAGCTTGGCGGATTGTTATCGAGCGACAATCAACTGACCGGGCGTTTCGGGCAACTTTCCACCCTCGCAGGGTCGCAGATTCAGTCCGGTACCGATGCGGATATCGGCGTGCAGAACAGTGCGATGTTCGGCGGGAACGTCCGCGCCGGACAAAACCTGCGGCTCAGCAGCGGCTCATTGAGTTCGGCCAGCAGCGCTAAGCTTTACGCTGTCGGGAATGTGCAGGCGGAGGCGGGTAATAACGGCGTGTGGGACGGCAGCCTGACGGCGGGCGGTAATCTGGGCGTCAGTGCGGGCGACATGACCAACAACGGCACGCTGGCCGCCAGCGGCAACACGCAGCTCACCACGCAAAAACTGACCAACGGCGGCCTGATACAGGCGCGGGGTACACAGATCCTGAACGCCAGCGAACTGAACAACAGCGGCAAAATGCAGTCCGGCGGCGAACAAGATATTACTGCCAGCACCCTCAGCAATCAGGGGCTGATCGGTTCGCAGCAGGGGCTGGGGTTGCAGGTTGCTGACCAGATGACCGTGGGTGAACAGGGCTCGCTGTTTGCCGGTGACCGGCTGAACATCGGCGGCGGTCAGATGATTGTCGACGGCACGCTGACCGGCAAAAATGGCCTGACGCTCAACAGCACTTCCCTGAACGCCGGGCAAAACTCGCTGATCACCAGCCTTGGCGATATTCAGCTCAATGCTGCGCAGCAGGCGCTTGGCGGCCAGTTGTCGACCAACGGCAACGTGGGCCTGAACGCTACGGATCTGTCCGTCGGGGCGCTGGGTTCCGTTCACAGCGATAAAGATTTATCCCTGACGGCAACCGGCAGCGCCACGCTGGCCGGTGCGCTCGACGGCAACACGCTGAAAGCCGGTGGCGGCACATTGCAGGTGACCGGCACCGGTTCACTGGCCTCCACGGGAGATATGCAGTTATCCGCCCGCCAGCAGCAGCTCGACGGTACCATCAGCGCGGGCAATACTCTTTCGATCACCGCTGACCGGCTTAATGCCGCACAGGGTGGTAAAACCTCGGCACAAAATGACGTGCAGGCCACGGTTGCCAGCGGCGGGCAGTGGTCCGGCAGCCTGATTGCCGGACGTGACCTGAACTTTACCGCACACGATTTCAGCAACGGCGGCACGCTGGCCGCCAACCGCAACGGCCAGTTCAGCTTCGGCACCCTGACCAATAACGGCCTGCTGCAGTCCCTCGGCACGCAACGGCTTGACGGCGACACCTTCAATAACAACGGCACGGCGCAGTCCGGCGGTGACCAGACGCTGACCCTCAGTCAGTTCAATAATCAGGGGCTGACCGGCACCCGCGGCGACTTAGCGCTGACCGCGGACGACGTGACCAACGGTGATGCGGCAATCTTACTGGCCGATGGTCAGTTGACGCTCAACACCGCCCAGGCAGATCTGGGCGGCACGCTGACCGGCACGCAGGGTACAACACTTAACGCCACCGCGCTGACCACCCGCGCAGGATCGGTACAGTCCAGCCAGGGCGATGTGAACCTCAGTGCGGATACCGCAAACTTAAAGGGTTTTCTCTCCGCCGACGGCAACGCGGCGCTGACCACGCAACAGCTCACCACCGGCAACGGCTCGCAGACGCAGGGTAAAAACGCGCTGGGGATCAGTGCGTCTGAAAAAGCCGATCTGGCCGGGAAACTGGTGACACCGGGCACGCTGACGGTGCAGGCCGGTACGCTGACCAGCGGCGCGGCGCTGGGCGCGGACAATGTGGATATCACGGCCACCTCGCTGACCAACAGCGGTGCCATCACCGCCGACGGCGGCCTGCATGTGAAAGCCGGTACCTTGCAGCAGCGGGGCAGCCTGTCTGCGCAGAACCAGATGACGCTGGAAGGCCAGACGCTGGTCAATCAGGGCAACGTGTCGGGCGGTAACGTCGGCGTGAATGTCACCGGCAGTCTGACCAATCAGGGCACCGGCGTGATATCTGCGGGTAATGGTCTGACCGTGACGGCACCGGTTGTGATCAACAACGGCCAGCTTCTGGCACAAACCGTAGGCGTGAATGCCACGGGTATCAGCAACAACGGGCTGATGCAGGGCAACGGCGGTACCACGCTCACCGCCAGCACCTTAACCAACGGTGCGCAGGGGCAGTTATTGTCCGGCGGCACGCTGGGTGTGCAGGCAGGCGATACGCAAAATCAGGGCAGGCTACAGGGCAGCCAGCTTAGTCTGACCGGCAACAGCCTGACCAACGGCGGCACGGCATTAGGCACGAATGGCCTGAACGCGCAGATGCAGGGTGACCTCAATAACGGCGGCAGCCTGCTCTCATCTGGCAACGTCACGGTGAACGCCGCCACGCTGGAAAACAGTGGCCAGTTGCTCAGCGATAAAACCGCCACGGTGACGGCTGACCACGTCAGCAACACAGGACAGATCCAGGGCGACACGCTGGCGCTTACGGCGAACAACGCGGACAACAGCGGCAACCTGATTGGCCTGAAGGGCCTGACGGCGCAGTTGCAGCAGGATTTAACCAACGCCACGTCCGGCAAGATGCTGACGCAGGGCGCACTCACCGTCACCGCCGCGCACGTCACCAACAACGGCAACTGGCAGGCCGACAGCGCCGATGTACACGCCGGTCAGTTAGATCTTAACGGCGCGATCCAGACCGCCTCGCGCGCGGAGCTTACTCTTACCGGTGCGCTCAACACGCAGGCGCAGGGCAAAATCATCTCAACCGGTCTGGCTATTTTGCAGGCGGCGAACCTGAATAATCAGGGGAACTGGTCGGCGGATAATCTCACCCTGACCGGCGGTGCGCTGACCAGCAGCGGCGGCATCAGCGGTGTCAGCGCGCTTGCGGCCACGCTCAGCGGGCAACTTCAGGTTCAGCAGGGCGGCACATTACTCAGCGGCGGCACCGCCACGCTGAACGCCGGGAATATTGCTAACAGCGGCACTCTTCAGGCCGGTAACCTGACGCTCACCACCAACAGTATTAGCAACACCGGGCAGTTACAGGGCGAGCAAAGCCTGCAGGGTACGGTACAAAACGGCATCACCAACCTGAGCGGCGGCACCGTACGCAGTCAGGGGACGTTAGATTTGGGCGCACAGACGCTGCTCAATCAGGGCCAGATGCAGGGCGACGGCGTCACTCATCTGACCCTCACCGGTAATCTCAACAACCAGGGCACCTTACTGACCGGCGGCAGGCTGACAGTGTCTGCACCGGTGCTGACCAACAGCGGCACGCTGCAGGCACAGGGCCTCACCATGACCGGCGGCACGCTCAACAACAGCGGTACGCTGACCGGACAGGGCGACAGCGCACTGAACGTCACGCAGATGACCAATCAGGGCCAGCTTCAGGGCGACCGGCTGACGCTGACCGGTAACGAACTGCATAACACCGGCACAGTATTGGGCAGCCAGTCACTGGGGCTTAACGTTCAGAACGCCGACAACCAGGCGGGCGGCAGACTTTACAGCGCAGGCAACCTGACGCTGGTGACACCGGTGCTGAATCAGGCGGGCAGCCTGCTGGCGCTGGGGGATATGACGCTGCAACTCGGTTCGGGCTTCACCCAGACCGGCACGCTGGCAGCGGGGCAGAACCTCAACCTCAGCACGCAGGGCGACCTGAACGTGCTCGGCACCTTGCAGGGCAACGGCATCCAGCTCAGTTCCACGGGCAACTTTACCAACAGCGGTCAGTTGCGCGGTGGCGGCGGTACGGTGGGCGTGGACGCCAGCAACATCCAGCTCAACGGCAGCGGCAGCGTACAGTCCGGCGGGGATATCCGCCTCGCCAGCCGTGGTGTGCTTAACAACAGCGGCTTTGTCGGCGGGGCAGGCAACGTGGTGATGTCCGCTGGCGGCCAACTGACGAACAGCGCGCTGCTGTACGCCGGTAACAACATGCAGTTGCTGGCCGACAGTATTCACAATAACTACGGCGATATTCTGGCAGGCAACAGCCTGTGGCTGCAGCGGGACGCGGCGGGCAACGCCAACAGTGAAGTGGTCAACACGTCGGGGGATATCGAAACCACCAACGGCGATATCACCATCAACACCGGCCATCTGCTGAATCAGCGGGACGGGTTGAGTGTGTCCGGTTCCTCTCAAACGCCGGTGGATGCGCCGTCATGGTTGGGGCAAAGCTCCGTGACCATGAGATTAGGGGATCTCAACGAAAGCGACCTCGGTTATTACACGGTATCGGTCAGAACTGGCGGAAGTATGGGACAAGGTAACGGTTCCGTTGATGACCATTTTTACCTTGCGCCGAAAGCGACGGCTGCAGAAAAGAAATATCTGGTCAGTACCTCAACCGTTAATGCTACCGCCTCAGGAGGCGCGGGGCGTATTGCTTCAAACCGCGATTTAAATATTGCAGCCAGTAATGTAGATAATATCGCCAGCAATATTTTGGCCGGGGGAAACATCACCCTGTCCGGCAGTTCTTTGAATAATCAGTCTTATGAGAATGGCGTCCAAAATGAATATCTGACCTATAAATATACGGGCGTTACAGCCACTGAGAGCTTCGATAAACTCCACGGCTTAGCTTACTTTGACCCTGACTGTGGCAACTGCTATTACGTTGATGCCGATACCAATACTAAAGTTACCTATCAGTTAGCGAACGGCGCAACTTACGAAACCCTCAGCACCGGCGAAGGCCTCCGCTCAGTTATTCAGGCCGGTGGGGCAGTTAACGCCAGTTTCAGCAATAACATCAGCAATACCACGACCTCCGCTAACGCAGGCGGTTTATCCCATGCGATAAGCGCCCCGTCTCTGAACGGCACGTCGGGCCTGCAACAGGTCAGCGGTTCGCAAAGTAAACAACTGGCATCCGCACAAAACCTGACCGTCGGCTCGGTACAGTGGAACAATTCCGTCACCGATGCGTTAAAGCAAATCGGCAATCAGGGCGCTGCACTGACGGATTACCCGCTGCCGACCGGCAATAACGGTTTGTTTGTGGCGAGTCAGGATCCTTCCAGCCCGTATCTGATCACCACCAACCCGCAACTTGGCGGGATCGGTAAAACCGATCCGTCACTGTTCAATGCGCTGAACGATTACCTTGCGCGACCGACGTCTGCGATATCTGCCGTGGGCAAACAGGCCACCCCGGGTGGTACCGGCCTGACCTCTGCGGCCTTTTCTGCAACGCCGGTGGCAGGTCAGGTTGTCCATCCTGCGGTTCAGCCCGGCACGCCGTCCAACCCGCGCATTGAAACGGCACCCGTCTATACCGACGAGAGCAAGTTCCTCGGCTCGGCCTACTTTATGGACCGGCTGAAGCTGACGCCGGATTACGACTACAAATTCCTCGGCGATGCCGCCTTCGATACCCGTTATGTCGATAACGCCGTGCTCAGTCAGACCGGGCAGCGCTACGTCGGCGGCACAGGGTCAGACCTCGCGCAGATGCAGTATCTGATTGATAACGCCGCCGAACAGCAGGCCGGTCTGGGCCTGCAACTGGGCGTCAGCCTGTCACCTGAACAGGTCGCTGCGCTGACCAAAAGCATCGTCTGGTGGGAAAAAACCACCGTCAACGGCCAGACGGTTCTGGCCCCTAAACTCTATCTTTCTGCCAACGACACCCACTCGGTGACCGGCAGCGTGATTTCCGGGAACACCGTCAATCTCGACGCCGGGCATATCGTCAACGCGGGCAGTACCCTGCAGGCCCGGACGCAACTGGCAGCAAAAAGCAGCAGCTCGCTGGATAACCTTAACGCCGGGCTGATTGCCTCTAACGGCAGCCTGCAACTGAGCGCGCTGGGCGATATCAATAATATCGGTTCTTCGATTAGCGGACAGACCGTGGCACTGGCCTCGGTCAGCGGCGATATTAACAACGTTACGCAGGCGCAGCAGTGGACGGCCGCGCCGACCACCAGCAAAAGCAAAACGTCTCAGCTGACCTTCAGCCAGACCCAGACCGGCGACGTGGCCGGTATCTCGGCCACTGACGGGCTCTCGCTTACCGCCGGTCACGACATCAACAACACCGGCGCCCGGCTCACGGCGGGCAGCGACCTGCAACTGGTGGCGCTGAACGACATCAGCATCACCGGCAACGCGCTCAGCACCAGCAATACCACGGCAAAAAGCAGCGCGCAGACCACCGACAGCCAGGCCAGCACGGTCAGCGCGGGCGGTAATTTATCGGCCAGCGCGGGGCACGACCTGACCGTGGCGGGCAGCGCCGTCACCGCCAAAGGCGACGCCACGCTGGCGGCAGTCAATGACATCAACCTCAACACGATGGACAAGAGCAGCCATCAGACCAGCGGCAAAAATCAGGCTGACAGCAACAACGCCACCCGCACGGTGGTGAGCAGCGGCGGTGACCTGACGCTCAGCGCCGGGCGCGACCTTAACTCGCAGGCGGCGCAACTGACCGCCGACCTCAACGCCTCACTCAGCGCCGGTCGCGACGTCAACCTGAACGCGCAGCAGACCAGCACCTACAGTGAAACCCACGGCAGTAAAAGCGTGAGTATCCGTGAAAATGTCGGGCAGGAAGGGACAGCGGTGGTCAGCGGCGGAAGCACCAGCATTGCCGCCGGGCGCGACATTACGACACAGGCCGCGCAAGTACAGGCCACCGGCGACCTGGCCCTGAACGCCGGGCGGGATGTGAATATCACCACCGCACAGGAAAGCCAGTACAGCTACGACGAAAAAACCAAAACCAAGAAACACCTGTTCTCCGGCACGACCACGCACACGGTCGCTGAGGACTATGCCACCACAGAGAAAGCCTCGCAGCTGAGTGGCGACAAGGTGTCAATTGTTGCCGGACAAGACCTGACGGTGAAAGGCTCGTCCGTGGTCGGTGACGGGGATGTGACGCTGAAAGCGGGGAAAAATGTCAATATCCTTGCAGCCACCGATACCAGTTCCAGCTACCGCCTGAGCGAGACTAAAAAAAGCGGGCTGATGGGCACGGGAGGTTTTGGTGTAACCATCGGCAGCGCACAATCGCGACATCAGCTCAATGAAGAGGGTACCACTCAGAGTCAGAGTGTCAGCACTATTGGTTCAACCGGCGGTAACGCAAATATTATCGCGGGTGAAAAAGCACATATCAGCGGCGCGGATGTGATTGCCGATAAAAACCTGAACGTTGTCGCGGGCGAAATTGTGGTTGACCCCGGTAACGATCTGTTGAGACGTAAAGAGAGTTACGAACAGAAAAAGAGCGGTCTGACATTGTCAGTGTCCAGCCCGGTGACCGATGCCATTCTTGCAGCGAACAGCACACTCAAACGAAGTGGGGAGGTCAGCGACGAACGGCTGAAAACGCTGTATGCCGTGCAGGCGGCAGATAACGCATGGATAGCTGTCGCGGGTGCCTCTTCCATGGCGACTGATGTAGCCCAGGGCAATCTGAACGCCGTGAAGGTGGAACTCAGCGTAGGTTCGAGTAAAAGCTCATCTGAATCCAGTTCTACACAAAATCAGGTACGCGGCAGCACCCTCAGCGCAGGCGGAAATACCACGCTGGTGGCTACGGGTAACAAAGGTACCAGCGGTGATCTTCATATCAGCGGCAGCGGTGTGACAGGCAATAATGTCACTCTTGTGGCGCAGAATGATCTGCTGCTGGATGCCGCATCGAACAACACCGAGCAAACCAGTAAGAATAACAGCAGCGGCTGGAATGTCGGTGTGCATATATCGCTGGGTCAGGAGACGGGAATTGGCGTGTCGGCCAGCGGTTACCAGTCAAAAGGAACGGCTGACGGTAAGAGTACCGAATATGTTAATACGCGGGTCAACGCCAGTGATGGGCTTAGCCTGAGCAGCGGACGGGATACGGTTATTTCCGGTGCGCAGGTGTTGGGTGAAAAAATCACTGCTGAGGTGGGTCGCGACCTGACGATAACCAGCCTGCAGGATACTGACGAGTACCACAGCCAGCAGAAAAGCGTGAGTGGCGGCGCCAGTTTCACTTTCGGGTCAATGACCGGTTCAGCCTCACTGAGTATTAATAAGAGCAAAACCGACAGCGACTACGCAAGCGTTGGTGAGCAAAGCGGGTTGTTTGCCGGGGATAAAGGGTTCGATATTACGGTAGGCAACCATACCCAACTGGGTGGTGCAGTCATAGCGAGCACTGCAACAGCCGATAAGAACCTGCTTGATACCGGTTCGTTGGGTTGGAGCGATATCAATAACGAAGCGCAGTACAGTGCCAGTAGCCAGGGGCTTGCCGGTGGCTTTTCATCGGAAAAAAATAATAAAGGCGAGCGGGTTAACGGCGGCGGCGTTGTCCCTGTTATTGGTGTTAAGAGCAGCGGTGACGCTTCAGGTACAACGCAATCGGCCATTGCTGCGGGCAGTATCGTCATCCGAGACAGTGAGAAGCAGACGCAGGATATTGCAGGGCTAAGCCGCGATACCGACAACGCCAATGGTCATATCGATAAGATTTTCGATGAGAAGAAAATTGCCGAGCAACAGGAACTGGCGGCGGTGTTCGGGCAGATGGCGAACTCAGCTGCCGGTGATCTTGGTGAGGCGATGGGCTGGGGACCGAATAGCCCCGAAAAAGCCGCGATCCACGGTGTGATAGGTGCAATCCAGGCGAGTTTCGGCGGCGGCAATGCGCTGGCCGGCGGGTTGGCCGGGATGAGCAGCGAAGCGTTTAGTCAGATGGTCGATACTTATCTGAGTAACAACACACAACTGGACCGCAATGAAAGAGGGGCTATCACCCAGTGGGCCGCCACGTTAAGTGGTAGTGCAATTGGCGGAATTATTGGCGGAACGACCGGTGCACAGTCCGGCGCAGCCGTCTCACTGGATGCTGAACGCTATAACCGCCAGTTACACCCGGATGAAGTAGCCCGGATCCAGCAATTGTCCGGTGGGGATAAAGATAAAGAAGCGCGTCTGAAAGCGGCGGCCTGTGCGTTGGTGAAATGTTCCGCTGAGTTTGCGGAAGGTTCTCCGGATTATGTGAAAGCGCAGGCGCTGGAGCAGTTAGGTAACAGTGATGCGTATGCCAGTGAGCGTACAGTACTGGCATCACAGAGCGGTAACCAGCTGATCTACGCAATGGGCAGCTATGCCAGCGCCAGTTTGCCGATGTTCGGGTATTCGGTTAGTGATCAAACCGGGGATGCGCTATCCCACTACGGTGTGGGGACGCGTTTAGGTGGCCTGACGCAATTTACCGCCGGGGAACTCCAGGCGGTGGGTGGGGCAGCAATATGCACGACCACCGCGGGTGTAGCTTGCCTGGCAGGCGGTTATCTGGCAGCCTCAGGGATAGATACGGCTAATGCAGGCTTTAACACCTTCCTGTCTGGTGTCAACCAGAAAACCAGCGGTGCGTATTTGCTGGAAGGGTTGGGAGTCTCTCCACAGTACTCGGAAGGGATTTACGGCCTGACGCAGGTGGGCGCGGCGGGGATTGGCGGAGTAGGAAAAGCGACGTCAGTTACTGCCGATGTGGGTGCAAAAGCAACTGCTACGACGGGAGAAGTTGTAGCTACTGAAGCCACAAGTGCAAATGCCCAAGCTGCATTGAGAGCGAAACTATCAGGACTACAAAAAGCTCAAGAGACAGCAGCGGTCACTAAAACACTGCCTGATGGCCGCATTCGTTACTACACACAAGAGGTTCCAGCCAGAACGGAAGGCCCTACTCGGGGGGCTTCTTTTGTTACAGAGTTTGATCCTAAAACGGGCAGTACGAGGCAGTGGATGGAAAGCTATGATCATTCAGGGGAGGTAATCCGTGTCCACCCGAAAAGTATTAATGGCCAATCGGTTGATGCTCAGCACTACCCTCCGACCGGAGCAGAACTAAAGAATTGGGGGCAGCAATGAGCATGGAAGACGTAGTGGCTGATAGGCTTGAAAGAATAGTTGCGGATGGGTTTGATATTTTTAAAATATCAAAAGAGGCACTTGATATTTATCAAGATCCAAGTTTTTCACTCACGAAAAAGTTAGATTTTGCGTTGCTGTCACTAATTGCAATGGTCGAAGGGCCAGAGTTTGAGATGACAGAAAAAGAGTTTCATGAATTTTTATCTGATATTCGACAGATGTAGTCTCTTCAAAATACCTACATTGGTCAGGCACTATCGACACCGGCCTTGCGCCGGTGTTTTTGCACCCATTCTGTAAGTGTAAGCACACCAGTTTTAGTTCCACGCACTTTTTGAGATTTCCGGTTTCTGATCCCTTCCCAATATCTGTGCCAGGATAAATCAAAGATCCGGGCCTGTTTGCAGGCTTCGGATAAATTCTGCCGGAGTCTGGTTATTTAACGAGGAATGTGGCCCATCATGGTTATGTTCCTTCCGCCAGCGATCGAGCTTTTCTTGCGCATTCTCGATCGACAGGAACGAGTGGATATTCAGGCATTCCTCAGATTGCCATTGAACGATTCGATCAATGGGTTATCTGCAGGCATGCCGGAGAGAAGTCCTTAGTAACTTTATTTTCGCATGCTCATCACTTTTGAAATGATTTGCCAATAAATACGTTCATAAATGGTGATATTTACTTTTTTAATCAATAAATTATTTTACTCACTGTGCTGTTGCGTCATATGAAACGGTATAGTTTGGACGTATGGAAAGAAAATCTTCACCAAAACGAAGAGTAATTTATTGATCTCATTGAAAGGGAATATGCACTCAAAAGTGAAGGGAAAAAGCCAGTAAAAGTAACTTAACCGGCTGTTTTTAAAGACTAAACATTAATGATCCTGAACCTGCTTATGAAACAGCTCCCTGAATACCGGATAAATATCTTCCTGTTCACGGATATGCTGCATGGCGAAATTATCGAATTTCTCCTGTAGCACTTCGTATTCACGCCACAGCGTCTGGTGGGCGCGGCGGGTGATTTCGATATAGCTGTAATAACGCACCATCGGCAGGATCTTCTGTGCCAGAAGCTGATGGCAGAGCGGGGAGTCGTCAGCCCAGTTATCGCCATCGGAGGCCTGCGCGGCGTAAATATTCCACTGCGCCGGGTCGTAGCGTTCCTGAATGACTTCATCCATCAGTTTCAGTGCACTCGAAACGATGGTCCCGCCGGTTTCCTGCGAGTAGAAGAACTCCTGTTCATCCACTTCTTTAGCCTGTGTATGGTGACGGATATAGACCACGTCGACGTTCTTATACGTCCGGCTCAGGAACAGATAGAGCAGGATATAGAAACGTTTGGCCATGTCTTTGGTTGCCTGATCCATCGAACCGGAGACATCCATCAGACAGAACATCACCGCCTGGCTCGAAGGCTCGGGGCGACGTTCATAGTTACGGTAGCGCAAATCAAAGGTATCGATGAACGGCGTTTTGGCGATTTTTGCCCGCAGCTCAGCAATCTCTTTACGCAGCCGTTCTTCTTCCAGTAATTGTGCTGGTTCGCTGTGCTCGACCTCGGTCAGCGTCGATTCCAGCTCACGCAGCTCGCGTTTTTTACCCGCTGTCATCGCCGTGCGGCGGGCCAGCGAGTTTTGCAAAGAGCGCACCACACTGATATTGGCCGGTACGCCATTAGACGTGTAACCGGAGCGGTGGGTTTTAAATTCATTCAGCTGTTTATGCTGGTTTTTTCTCAGGTTTGGCAGCGCCAGATCTTCAAACAGCAGATCGAGATATTCGTCCTTTGAAATCTGGAATGAAAACTCATCTTCGCCTTCACCATCCTTGCTGGCATCGCCCTGACCACTGCCGCCGCCACCGCCCCCCTGCGGTCGTTCGATGCGGTCATTCTGCACAAAGTGATCGTTGCCGGGATGAACACGGTGGCGCAAGCCACCGCGACCCTGATGAAACATGGGCTCGTTGATATCGGAATTGGGGATCGAAACGGATTCCCCGCTATCCACGTCGGTAACCGAACGCTTGTTGATGGCCTCGGCAATCGACTGTTTGATTTGCGACTTATAGCGGCGCAAAAAGCGCTGGCGGTTCACCGCGCTTTTATTCTTGCCATTCAGCCGACGGTCAATAAAATACGTCATATTTCCCCCAAACGACGTTGCCAACGATCTTCTGTTACGAGGATTTTCTTACGCGCAGGTACCATTCACACAGCAGGCGTACCTGTTTGCGTGTGTATCCTTTCTCCATCATTCTGTCGACAAAATCATCATGTTTTTTCTGTTCATCTGTCGACGTCTTGGCGTTAAACGAGATAACTGGCAGTAATTCCTCGGTATTTGAGAACATTTTTTTCTCAATGACCGTGCGCAGTTTTTCGTAACTGGTCCAGTTTGGATTGCGGCCGCTGTTATTGGCGCGGGCACGCAGCACGAAGTTGACGATTTCGTTACGGAAATCTTTTGGATTGCTGATCCCGGCCGGTTTTTCGATTTTTTCCAGCTCGGCATTCAGCGATTCACGGTCAAACAGTTGACCGGTATCCGGATCGCGGTATTCCTGATCCTGGATCCAGAAGTCAGCGTAGGTAACATAACGGTCGAAAATGTTTTGTCCGTATTCTGAATAGGATTCCAGATAAGCAGTCTGGATCTCTTTGCCGATAAACTCAGCGTATTTCGGGATCAGATAGCCTTTCAGGTGCTCCAGATATTTTTCAGCGATGTCCTGCGGGAACTGTTCGCGCTCGATTTGCTGTTCCAGCACGTAGAACAAATGCACCGGGTTGGCAGCCACTTCCACATGGTCAAAGTTGAAAACACGGGAGAGAATTTTAAACGCAAAGCGCGTCGACAGCCCGTTCATGCCTTCATCCACACCCGCATAATCGCGGTATTCCTGATAGGACTTGGCTTTCGGGTCGGTATCTTTCAGGCTTTCACCGTCATACACCCGCATTTTGGAATAACTGCTGGAGTTTTCAGGCGTTTTCAGGCGCGAGAGAATCGAGAAGCGCGCGAGCGTTTCCAGAGTTCCCGGTGCACAAGGAGCATGCGAGAGTTCACTGTTGCTGAGCAGCTTGTCGTAGATTTTCATCTCTTCAGACACGCGCAGGCAATAAGGCACTTTCACGATGTACACACGGTCAAGGAACGCTTCATTATTCTTGTTGTTACGGAACGTCACCCATTCAGATTCGTTGGAGTGCGCCAGAATAATGCCGTTGAACGGCAGGGCGGAGATCCCTTCGGTACCGTTATAGTTACCTTCCTGTGTCGCCGTCAGTAACGGGTGCAGCACCTTAATCGGTGCCTTAAACATCTCAACGAATTCCATCACACCCTGGTTTGCGCGGCATAAAGCACCGGAATAACCGTAAGCATCCGGATCATTTTGCGCGTGGTTTTCCAGTTTACGGATATCCACTTTCCCGACCAGTGCGGAGATGTCCTGGTTGTTTTCGTCGCCCGGTTCCGTTTTGGCGATGGCGATTTGTTCGAGAATCGACGGCCAGACTTTCACGACTTTAAACTTCGTGATGTCCCCCCCGAATTCATGCAGACGTTTTGCCGCCCATGGCGACATGATGGTGCCGAGATAGCGCGGAGGAATGTTGTATTCTTTTTCCAGAATATGCGCATCTTCCTGCGGATTGAACAGGCACAGCGGATGGTCGTTTACCGGGCTGCGTTCGCCGTTGGCGCTCAGCACGTAAATCGGTACACGTTGCATCAGGGATTTCAGCCGTTCGGCCAGTGACGATTTACCGCCACCCACCGGGCCCAGTAAATAAAGGATTTGTTTCTTTTCTTCCAGACCCTGCGCGGCGTGTTTCAGGTAGGAGACAATCTGTTCGATAGCCTCTTCCATGCCGTAAAATTCTTCAAATGCAGGGTAACGTGCAACAACACGGTTCGAGAATAAACGCGACAGGCGTGGTTCAAGCGCGGTATCTACCATCGCTGGTTCACCGATTGCCATCAACAGACGTTCCGCCGCATTGACATAAGCACTGCGATCTTGCCGTGCAATGGTAAGAAATTCCTGCAGTGTGAACTCTTCGTCCTTGGCAGCCTCATAGCGCTGGCGATAATGGTCAAATATGTTCATACGATGCCCGTCCTTCGTTATTTTACCCTTCGTCTTTGGAACCGCACCTTCGTTGGCTTCGCTTGTTCACCCGGGTCACTTAACTGTGTAAGCTCATCGGGAATCATTCACTTGCCGCCTTGCTGCAATTCCAATGATTCGGGTAACGCACAGGTTAATGAGAGCTTTTTTCAGCGCTCCCGGAAGAAAGATCTCCCACCTGAAATACAGCAACCCTTATGCCAACTTGCAAAACCCCTTGGAAAGCGACAATCTCGATGGTTTGAGAACTGTCTTTATTCGGTGGGACGGGCAACCGTTCAGGCTAAGTCTTTCATCTATTTATAAGCGTAGTTTGGCATTAAGAAAATTTCCTCTCTGGTTTTGGCGTTTTTTAAGTCATATCAATGACTCAGTTGTGCGGAATGCTCTGAAAAGCCTTACAGGACGTGCCCTGCAGAGCGGAAGTTGTTTCTTTAGTCATTTTTATTTCATATTTTGCAGTTAAATTGTGCGATCGCCCCGGTTTTTCTGGATATGTCTTTTTATAGACCCAGAATTGCTAAGCGTGACGTTTAAGGTTCATTTACACTAGCGACGTTTTTTTACTTAATGGAATTAAGACAATGAAAATGATCAATCTAAAAACACTGTCCATCGTTAGCGCGGCAGTGCTTTGCAGTCATGCTGCCGTGGCGGGAACCTGGCAGGCGGGTGCATCTGCGCTGGTCGCTCCGGATCCGTACCGTGGTAATAATGACCACGTATACCCGGTACCGATCATCAATTACGACAATGATGATTTCTATTTTCACACCCTGATGGCGGGCTATTACCTGTGGAATGATGACGCCAACAAACTGAGCGTCACCGCCAGCTATTTCCCGTTGAGCTTTGACCCAAGCGACAGCGACGATAAGCGCATGAAGCGCCTCGATAAACGTCACTCAACGCTGATGGCCGGTCTGGCTTATTCGCATAATGCCGAGTGGGGTACCCTCCGCGCCAGCTTCAATGCGGATACGCTGGATACCAGCAATGGCATGACTGCTGATCTGGCTTATCTGTATGCCATTAAAGGCTCTAACTGGGCTGTGGTACCGGGCTTTGGTGTGACCTGGTTTAGCTCGAATCTCACCCAGTATTATTATGGCGTGACCAAAGACGAATCCCGTCGCAGTGGCTTCCATAGCTATTCCCCGAACGACAGCTTCAGCCCGTATGTTGAAGTCTCCGCAAAATATAACTTCACGCCAGCATGGCAAGGGTTCGTGACCGGTCGCTACCTGCGTCTGTCCAGTGAAGTGACCGACAGCCCGATCATCGAAAATAACTGGACTGGCGTGTTGTGGACGGGTGTGACTTACACCTTCTGAGGCAATGCACCATCATGGTGAACATATTGCACATTAGTGGGGCGTATCGCCCCATTTGCACATTTATAGATCAGTAAATTTTCAAAGAATCGAATTAACTTTTCAGCTATGACCCAACCGGAGGAAACAGATGAAAGCGAAGACCGTGCAATTGCCTGATGGCACGACAGTACCCGCAATCGGACAAGGTACCTGGTATATGGGGGAACGGAACAGTGATCTCCGTGCCGAAGTGAAGGCCTTGCAGCAAGGGCTGGATGCCGGTATGACGCTGATCGACACTGCAGAAATGTACGCGGATGGCGGTGCGGAAAGGGTGGTCGGTGAAGCGATATCCGGGCGGCGTGATGACGTGTTTCTGGTGTCAAAAGTGTATCCGCATCATGCCGGTGGCGCGAAAGCGATCGCCGCCTGTGAGCAAAGTCTGAAGCGTTTAAAAACAGATTGTCTAGACCTGTATTTGTTGCACTGGCGTGGTTCGATTCCGCTACATGACACTGTCGCGGCGATGGAAAAATTGCAGCAATCCGGCAAAATCCGGCGCTGGGGTGTCTCTAATCTTGATACTGACGATATGCAGGCGCTGTGGAAAATCCCCGGAGGCAATGCATGCATGACCAATCAGGTGCTGTATCACGCGGCAGCCCGTGGCATTGAGTTTGACCTGCTGCCATGGTGTGAGGAGCACAGCGTTCCCGTTATGGCCTATTGCCCGCTGGCGCAGGCCGGCAAGTTACGTCACGACGTCCTGACTGCACCGGTGATGCAGGAAATCGCCAACGCTCGGGGTGTCAGCAGCGCGCAGATTGCTCTGGCCTGGGTAACGCGCACCGGTAACGTGATCGCTATTCCTAAAGCGGTACAACCGCAGCACGTGAAAGATAATGCGGTGGCGCTGACGCTCAGCCTGACGGCCGATGAAATAGCACGAATTGACACAGTATTCCCGGCACCGAATCATAAAACGCCGCTGGATATGGTTTGAAGTCAATCATTCACATCGGTCATCAGACGATAAAAAGGGGCCATCTGGCTAATGCCGGTCACTTAAGCATTTTTATGAATACAAATTCATTTTTGTGCTTCAAAGGATAATGAAGGAATCAGGCTTGTAGCGCTATTTTTCTTCATTGAAGGCCCAAATTCACGGGCCTCATTTCCTTAAGTGACCAGCATTAGGCCATCTGGCCCCTTTGTCATCTTTGCTGCAAACCTAAACCGGTTATTTACGGACAGAGAAGGTCACTGCCAGACGCGCTGGCGCGGCATGCGTAGAGGTGTGTGTATGGGAAACTTGCGCCGTTTCAACGCACACCATGGTTTTATATCCGTCATCCGGCATATCAGCCATGCTCACCGACAGTGCAGAACCCGGATTCCAGGCCACCACATCGGCGTTATTTTCATGTGCGACAACCAGCGTACGTTTCAGAACCGGATCAACGATTTCGCTGGTGGCTTGCGGCTGGGTGTAGATGCGGTCAGTCTGGCCCGTGAAGGTCAGATCACCGTCTTCCTGCTTGGTTTTTGCGCCATCGACTTTATCAATAAAGCTGTTGCCCAGGCCTTTAATAGTGACATCGGCGATGTCGCCAATGTTGAAATAGGTGTGCAGGGCGCTGTTGGCTTCGAAATCACCGGTTGATTCCAGCTCGATGTGGCAGGTTGCCCCGAGCGTGAAGCGTGCCGTCAGCGTGAATGCATGCGGCCAGAATTCCAGTGTTTCAGGGGAGCTTTTCAGCGTTAAGGTCAGTACCACATTTTCGTCAGTTTCTTTGTGGTCAGTCAGTTCCCACGCAACGTTACGTGCAAAACCGTGTGAGGGTTTGCCCGCCGGACCAAACCACGGCCAGCAGATAGGGATACCGCCACGAATCGCAACGCCTTCTTTGAACGCGCTGGCACTGCTCATCCATAGCACCGGCTCTTCGCCTTCAGGTTGCCATGCCAACAGATGTGCACCTTGCAGGGCAATGGCAGCACGGACTTTCGGATGAGTCACCACGAGTACCGGCAGTTCGTCGACAAGACGCTGGCTAACGGAGGTAGAGATTTGGTTTACGATCGGAAGAGAAAAGAGTTGTTCTGTCATTATCTAAAATCCTGTCAGGGTTAAACAATTACGATTTTGAACCAAGACTACACATGAACCAAACCCGTCTGTTTGATCGCACTCATGTGCTGATAAAAAAGTGCATCCGACAGAAAGCAAAAGGGCGACTTGCGTCGCCCTTCAATCAGTTCATTCACATAACCAATTATTTGGAAACGTGAGCGATCAGATCCAATACTTTGTTTGAATAGCCAGTTTCGTTGTCGTACCAGGAAACCAGTTTCACAAAGTTGTCGTTCAGCGCGATACCTGCTTTCGCATCGAATACGGAAGTCAGTTTTTCGCCGTTGAAGTCGGTAGATACTACGTCGTCTTCGGTGTAGCCTAGAACGCCTTTCAGATCGCCTGCTTCAGAAGCTGCTTTGATTACTGCGCAGATTTCTTTGTAAGACGCTGGTTTTTCCAGACGTGCAGTCAGGTCAACAACAGAAACGTTAGGAGTAGGAACGCGGAACGCCATACCCGTCAGTTTACCGTTCAGAGCTGGGATAACTTTACCTACTGCTTTAGCAGCACCGGTAGAAGAAGGGATGATGTTCTGGGATGCGCCGCGGCCGCCGCGCCAGTCTTTGTGAGACGGGCCATCAACGGTTTTCTGAGTTGCGGTAGTTGCATGAACAGTGGTCATCAGTGCTTCAACGATACCGAAGTTGTCGTTGATAACTTTAGCCAGTGGTGCCAGGCAGTTAGTGGTGCAAGATGCGTTAGAAACGATTTCCTGACCTGCGTATTCTTTATGGTTAACACCCATAACGAACATTGGGGTGTTGTCTTTAGAAGGACCAGTCAGAACAACTTTCTTAGCGCCTGCAGTGATGTGCTTACGAGCAGTCGCATCATCCAGGAACAGACCAGTAGCTTCAGCTACAACGTCAACGTTAACTTCATTCCATTTCAGGTTAGCTGGGTCACGCTCAGCGGTAACACGGATGGTTTTGCCGTTAACAACCAGGTGACCGTCTTTAACTTCAACAGTACCGTTGAAACGACCATGAGTTGAGTCGTACTTCAGCATGTATGCCATGTAGTCCGCGTCCAACAGATCGTTGATTGCTACGATCTCAATGTCAGAACGTTCTTGAGCAGCACGGAAAACAATGCGACCGATACGGCCAAAACCGTTGATACCTACTTTGATAGTCATATATTCCACCAGCTATTTTTTTAGTGAATAAAAGGTTGGTTGTAAAATTACAAAAACCTTGCTGAGCGTCAAGCGGAATCGTGTCAATTATTGCTGTAAGTCAAAGCGACGACCTACTCTTGCTCGCTTATTGCACGTTCCGTTTTTAAATCGGCTCACAACCACATGGGGGCGAAAAACAGAATATAAAGAGCCGGAAGATCAGGAGTGTGATCGCCATCACAAGTTGCAAGCTGGCTAACGCTGATGCCATACAGTTTAGGACAAAACGGGCAGACTCGTTGTTAATTTTTTGTTATTATAAACTGTTATTTAAGTTGATTTTTATATTCGTCAGAGAACGAGAATCATGAGCATTGAAGCCAAATCTTCCCCTACACTTGACCAACTCACTGAAATTCAACGTTATGTCACGCAGGAGCACGGAACAGAACCTCCGTTCTCCGGAAAGTTGCTGCACAACCGCCGCGAAGGGATTTATCATTGCGTGGTCTGCGAGTCAGCGTTGTTCTACTCCGATACCAAATACGATTCCGGCTGTGGCTGGCCAAGTTTTTATCAGCCAGTTAACCCTGATGCGATCAAATATCTCACTGATAATTCGCATAAAATGGCGCGTGTCGAAATCCGCTGCTCCCGCTGTGAAGCTCATCTGGGGCATGTTTTCCCGGATGGCCCGAAACCGACAGGTGAACGTTACTGCATAAACTCTGCCTCAATGAGCTTTACTGATGGCAAAAGTGGCAATAAAACCCGCGGTTAGTTCGCAAGAAAATGGTGATGTAATTTTACCGACAAAATCGATTCAGCTATTATTCAAAACCGTTTGAATAATACAGATGAACACAAGGTGCTCAGATGGAAATTAATCAACTTATTGATGTAATGACGCCGGAAATTTACGCACGTCTCGCGCAGGCAGTTGAACTCGGAAAGTGGCCGGACGGTGTCGCGCTGACGCCGGAA
Organism: Rahnella sp. CG8; assembly: GCF_023701875.1. NCBI lineage: Bacteria > Pseudomonadati > Pseudomonadota > Gammaproteobacteria > Enterobacterales > Yersiniaceae > Rahnella > Rahnella sp. CG8. The sequence goes on along the minus strand of NZ_JABAED010000014.1, from coordinate 68,881 downwards.
CAGAAAGAGCACAGCCTGCAGGCCGTGATGCTGTATCAGTCGCGTCACAATGTTGATGCCCAGCACATGAGCATTGGCACGGACGGGCAGATTGTCACCAAAAGCAAGCAGGAACTGAAACAGCAATTTACGCAGGATACGCTGATTAAACTGAAGCCGGAGTAAGTGGGCGGGTTGCGAAAGTGCTGTTTGCTGATAAAGGCGCTGAAGCGCCTTTATCAAGTCAGACGGGAAGACAAATTCAGCCTGTTACTGCCTCAGAGGTACTGATTTTTGCCCCTGCTTTACGCATCGCTTCAACCGCTTCAGCACTGTCTTCGGGTTGCAGATTGACGCCACGGCAACCGTCGGTCAGCAGTGTCACCTGATAACCTTGCTCCAGCGCATCCAGCACCGTGAATTTCACACAGTAATCCGTCGCCAGCCCCATCACATACACATGTGTAATCTGCGCCGCTTTCAGCCAGTCATTGAGCATCGTAGCAGCGCGATGTCCGTTATCGAAAAACGCACTGTAGCTGTCGATGTCAGGATTGGTGCCTTTCTGCACCACAAAATCCACCTGCGGCAGATTCAGCCCCGGGTGAAATTCAGCGCCCGGTTCACGCTGAACGCAGTGAACCGGCCACCAGACTTGCGGCAGACCGTTCAGTTCGCCCGACGTCCAGGGCTCCGCGTGGGAATTCACCGCAAAGCTGCGATGTCCCGCCGGATGCCAGTCCTGCGATGCCACCACGGCGATGTCATGGCTTTTACACCATGTCATCATCTTATTGGCAACCGCAATCGTGGCGTCGCCGTCAGTCACGGCCAGCGCGCCGCTGCGACAAAAATCATTTTGCAGATCGACCAGCAACAAAGCAGATTTCATATCGCCCTCTTATTTATTCGGTGAGTTCGCCGCGCAGGTTTTGCTGCATCAGTTCGCGGATTTCCTCGGGAGTGTGTGACTGGCTGAGCAGATAATGCAACTTGGTCAGTGCCGCTTCCACGGTCATATCAAACCCGCTGATCACGCCGGAATGGGCGAGGGCGTTGCCGGTGGCATAGCCGCCCATGTTGACGCGCCCTGAAATACATTGCGTCAGATTAACCACCACAATGCCGCGCTCAGATGCGTCTTTCAGCACTTTCAGCAGGTCGCCTTTTTGCGGGGCGTTACCGACACCGTAGGAGCGCAGGATCAGCGCTTTTACCGGTTGCATCAGGAAGTTTTGTACCACTTCGGCGGAAATGCCCGGGTAGATCGTTACCACGCCGATCGGTTGTGGCGTGATGTGATGCACTTTCAGCTTCGCCGCAGGCACTTCAGGCAGTGACGGCGTGGAAAGTCGGCGGATGTGGATCCCGGCTTCCAGCAGAGGCGAAAGGTTCGGTGACGCAAAGGCATCGAAACCATCTGCGTGCGCTTTGGTGCTGCGGTTGCCGCGATACAGACGGTTGTTGAAGAACAGGGTGACTTCGTTGACCGGATGATTCGCGGCGATATACAGCGAGTTCAGCAGGTTGATCTGACCATCAGAACGCAACGCTTCAAGCGGAATCTGTGACCCTGTCACAATCACCGGTTTGCTCAGATTTTCCAGCATGAACGACAGTGCAGAAGCGGTGAATGCCATGGTGTCGGTGCCGTGCAGGATAACAAAGCCGTCGTAGTCGTCGTAATGCGCCTGAATATCGTCGGCGATGTGCTGCCAGTCTTCCGGCGTCATGTCGGAGGAATCCATCAGAGGCGCGTATTCCTGAATGGTAAATTCAGGCATCTCAGGGCGATGGAATTCAGGCATCAGCGCCAGCTGACGTTGTAAATGGCCGGACACCGGAATGTAACCCTGTTCAGAACGCTGCATACCGATTGTGCCGCCGGTATAGGCAACGTAAATAGATTTTTTAGTCATCGAAGATGTTCTTTTTTAGAAAGGTGAAAGCAACTGCGCTAAGTATAAAGGCTTCGTGGCTGACGTCCCACCCTAAAAAAGCCCGGAGTTCTCAGCAAGAAGCTCCGGGCTGTGCATTAAGGCGATTCTTTATCCCACATTATCCCAAAACGGAACGTTACTTCACATCACCACAGGTCAGGCAGAGTGCGTAACGGTTCTGAGGATCGTTCATATTGCTGAACAGGTCAGCCTGTGATTTCAGCGCCATGGCCATTTTGCTCACCGGCGCAGGCAGATACGCCTGGATTGCCGCTGGCAACATAGCGTGGACCGATGCGCTGACCTGCGAGAATACCAGGTCGCTCAGGCTTGGCTCGCTGACATACCAGTTCAGTTGCCATTTTGGCAGTTTGGCCAGTTCAGCGGCTTTCTTCACAGCGTCATCGAAATCACCCAGCTCATCAACCAGGCCATTGGCTTTGGCATCAGACCCGATCCACACGTGGCCCTGGGCGATCTGGTCGATCTGCTCAGGCGTTTTGTGGCGTGAATCGGCAACCAGACCGAGGAAGGTTTTATAACCGTTCTCGATATTGAGTTGCATCATCTGCGAGAACTCCGGCGGCAGCGCTTTGGTGGAAGCGATATCCGCCAGCGGTGACGTTGCCACGCCGTCAGTATGCACACCCGCGTAATCGAGCGTGTTCTGGTACGTGTTGATTACACCAAAGATACCGATGGAGCCGGTGAGGGTGCTCGGGCTGGCGATGATGTAGTTGGCTGGTGTTGAAATCCAGTAACCGCCGGATGCCGCCATACCGCCCATTGAAACCACAACCGGTTTGCCTGCGGCTTTCGCAGCCGCGAGTTCGGAACGGATCACTTCAGAAGCACTGACGCTGCCGCCCGGGCTGTTAACGCGCAAGACAATCGCTTTCACTTTCGGATCCAGACGGGCATCACGAATTTGCTGTGCCGTGGTGTCGCCACCGACTGCGCCCGGTTGTTCTTCACCGTCGTTAATTGCACCGGTGGCAAAGATCACCGCGATTTGCGGATCGTTGTTGTCCGGTTTTGGCTTCGGCGAATAATCGTAAATGCTGGTGTAATTAAAGTCTTTGGTGTCTTTGTTCCAGCCAAAGGCTTTCACCATCTCGTTGTCGGCTTCGGTGCGTGACGCCAGTGCATCAACCAGCTTGGCTTTCAGCGCATATTGCGCCATATCACCGCCGGTTGCCTGCATACCCGCCAGCACGCCCGCCGCACCCGGGAACAGTTGTTCGGGCGTGATCTGACGGTTGGCTGACACGGTATTGAGATAGTTGGTCCACAATCCGCCAATCCAGCGGCTGTCTGCCTCACGGGCGTCAGGAGACATATCATCACGGATCAATGGCTCAACGGCAGATTTATAGGTTCCGACGCGGAAGATATTGGTGGTGACTTTCAGCTTATCCAGCAGGGATTTGTAATACAGATTGTTAGTGGCAAAACCGTGAAGATCGACCGCGCCCTGCGGCGACAGATAGATTTTGTTGGCGTAACTGGCCAGATAATATTGTGACTGGTTATAGCTGTCGCCGATGGCGTAAACCGGTTTGCCTGCATCGCGGAATTCACGCAGCGCTTTACCGATGTACTGCAGTGAAGACTGGTCGGTGCCGGTGAAATCGGTCAGCTGTAACACAATCCCGGTAACGTTTTTGTCGTCTTTAGCGGAGCGGATGGTCTCGACGAGATCAAACAGCGAGTTCTCCTGCAAGCGGCTGCTCGACGTGCCCAGCAATTCGCGGCCCCACTGACGGACTTTATTATTGACGGAAGGCTTGTCGACCACTGAGCCGCTGAGATCAACCAGCAGTGCACCTTGGGTCGTTTCGACAGGCTTGTCCTGCACGGCATACCAGATGCCAACACCAGCCAGAATAATGAGAATAAGGAATACGTTGAGAATGAATTCTCTGACGAAATTAAGAAGACGCCAGGTCCACTTAAAAAAAACGGCGATAATTCGCCACAATGTGCGCATGGTCTCTCCAACAAGACAGATAAGTCCCGCTATCCTAATGACCCGCCAGAAAAATGTCAGCTTTAAATCATGTCAGAGTTTGGCAGTGATGCATTATCTGAAAGCCAGTTGACCGTTGGAAAAAGGCGTTACGATTATGTTAACGTAATTCAAATAGCAATTATTCTCAGGAGAACATCATGGACGCTTTGGACTTATTACTTAACCGCCGTTCTGCTTCCCGCCTGGCTGCACCGGCACCGGCAGGTGAAGCGCTGCAAAACATCATCCATGCGGGTATGCGCGCCCCGGATCACGGTGCCCTGCAACCCTGGCGTTTTGTCATTGCTGAAAACGACGGCCTGACCCGTTTCAGTGAGGTGCTGCGCGCGGCCGCCATAAAAGACGGCGCGGATGAAAAAGCCATTGAGAAAGCCACGCAGGCGCCATTGCGCGCACCGCAAATTATTACCGTGATTGCCGTGTGCAAAGAAAGTCCTAAAGTACCGCAATGGGAACAGTTGCTTTCCGCCGGTTGTGCGGTTCATGCCATGCAGATGGCTGCACTGGCGCAGGGTTTTAACGGCATCTGGCGTACCGGCGCGTGGACTGATCATCCGGACGTACGCAAGGCATTCAAATGTGGTGAAAACGATAAAATCGTCGGTTTCCTGTATCTCGGTACACCGCAACTGAAAGCCAGTTTGCAGGTGATCCCGGCCGACAGCACGCCATTCGTCACGCATTTGTAAAATCAGACCGCTCACTTATCAACCGGTTTTGATCGGCCTTTTCCGATTAAACCGGTTTTTTTGCTGCCTAAATGAGCGACCGCCGTCGCGGATCCTTGTAACCATCTTACTAATTACGCCGTCAGCGGCTAACATAGCCACTCTGCATGATGAGGACGTAGTGAAATGAAGGGTGGGATAATGGAAATCTTTGTCGCGATTACACCGCAAACAGGTGCCTGTTGATGCGTCTGTTCATTGCCGAAAAACCCAGCCTTGCCCGCGCGATTGCGGATGTCCTGCCGAAACCTCATCGCCGGGGCGATGGTTATATTGCCTGTGGCAACGATCAGGTGGTGACCTGGTGCGTCGGCCACTTACTCGAACAGGCGCAGCCCGATGCCTACGACAGCCGCTTTGCGCGCTGGTCGCTCGCCGATTTGCCGATCATTCCTGAAAAGTGGCAGCTTCAGCCGCGTTCTTCCGTCGCCAAACAACTCAACGTCATTAAACGCTTATTGCTCGAGGCCTCGCAGGTTGTCCACGCCGGTGACCCGGATCGCGAAGGGCAGTTGCTGGTGGATGAAGTGCTGGATTATCTCGAACTGACGCCGGAAAAACGTCACGCGACCCAGCGCTGCCTGATTAACGATCTCAACCCGCAGGCCGTCGAGCGTGCTATTGAGCGGCTGCGCGACAACCGCGATTTTATTCCGCTGTGTGTTTCCGCGCTGGCCCGCGCCCGTGCCGACTGGCTTTACGGCATCAATATGACCCGCGCCTACACCATTCTGGGGCGCAACGCCGGTTACAACGGCGTGCTCTCCGTCGGACGCGTACAGACCCCGGTTCTCGGACTGGTGGTCCGTCGCGATGAAGATATCGAAAACTTCGTGCCGAAAGATTTCTTTGAAGTAAAAGCGCATATCGTCACACCTGCCGAAGAGCGTTTTGTCGCGCTGTGGCAGCCGAGTGATTCCTGCGAGCCGTATCAGGATGAAGAAGGGCGATTGCTGCACCGTCCGCTGGCCGATCATGTCGTGGCGCGTATTGCCGGACAACCGGCGATGGTCACCGGCTATAATGACAAGCGTGAGAATGATATTGCGCCGCTGCCGTTTTCACTCTCCACATTGCAGATTGAAGGCTCTAAAGCCTTCGGGCTGAGTGCTCAGCAAATTCTTGATATCTGTCAGAAATTGTATGAAACGCACAAATTGATTACGTATCCGCGTTCGGATTGCCGATACCTGCCAGAAGAGCATTTTGCCGGGCGTCATGCCGTGCTGAATGCCATTGGCGTTCACCGGCCTGACCTGATGCCACAACCGGCAGTGGATACCGATTTACGTAACCGTTGCTGGGATGACAAAAAGGTTGATGCGCACCATGCGATTATCCCGACGGCGCGCAGCAGTAACGTCAACCTGACGGATGACGAACGCAAAATTTACGGTCTGGTGGCGCGCCAGTATCTGATGCAGTTCTGCCCGGATGCGGTTTACCGCAAATGTGTTATCGACCTGGATATCGCGGGCGGTAAATTTATCGCCAAAGCGCGTTTTCTGGCCGAGGCGGGCTGGCGCACGTTGCTGGGCAGTAAAGAACGCGACGAGGAAAACGAAGGCACGCCGCTGCCGGTGGTGGCCAAAGGTGACGAACTGTTGTGCGAGCGCGGAGAAGTGGTTGAACGCCAGACCCAGCCGCCGCGGCCTTTTACCGATGCTACATTGCTTTCCGCCATGACCGGGATTGCGCGTTTTGTGCAGGATAAAGAACTGAAAAAAATCCTGCGTGCGACAGATGGATTAGGTACGGAAGCAACGCGTGCCGGGATTATCGAGCTGCTGTTCCGCCGCGAATTTTTGTATAAGAAAGGGCGCTATATTCATTCCAGCGATACCGGCCGCGCGCTGATCCACTCGCTGCCGGACATCGCCGCCCGCCCGGATATGACCGCTGACTGGGAATCCACGCTGACGCGTATCAGTGAAAAGAGCTGCCGTTATCAGGATTTCATGCAACCGCTGGTCGCGACGTTGCAGAATCTCATCATGCAGGCCAAAACGAACCGGGTGTCTTCGGCATTCCGCAGTCTGCCTTCCAAACCGGCGGGCGCTGTGGCGAAAGGCAAAAGCGCCCCTAAACGCCGCAAAGCGAGTACCAAAGGGAAGGAAGCAAACAGTGATGAATAATGTTTTTATCCGTAAAGTTCTGATGGCAGCGCTGATCAGTTCCGCGTTGCTGGCTGCACCGGCGATGGCGAACCGCAGCAATATCGGCAACGGTACGGATGTCGTTGTGCCATTGCCGCCGCAAATCTGGCAGAACAGCGGCAACAACAATAACAGCGCGCCAACCTGCCACAATTGCTGTATCTACAACAACCAGAGTTACAGCGAGGGGGCCGTTGTCACGGCAGACAGCGTGGTCCTGCAGTGTTCCCGTGATCCGAATGTGGTGGGCACCAACGAACTCAAATGGCAAGTGTTGAAGAAATAACGCTTTCTTAAAATGTTCAGACAAAAAAGGCGCGAAACTGGCAACAGTCCGCGCCTTTTTATTTGCCATGATCGCTAACCGGCAAATTTTGCCAGATAAGCTTGTGCCAGCGGGATATCCGCCGGTGCCAGTTCAAACGACAGCACCTCATCCGGCGTTACCCAACAGATTTCAGAGTGACACTGTAACCTAATCTCGCCGGTAAACCCGCTGACCCGCCAGCCATGCAAACGAATTAACCGTTCAGACTGTTGCACAACGCTGGTGGCGATGAAATCTTCCACCGTGGCAGTGATGCCCATTTCTTCCTGCAACTCGCGCACTAATGCAGCAGGCTGGCTTTCCCCGGCTTCGACTTTGCCGCCGGGAAATTCCCACAAACCGGCCTGATCGCCGGACGCATCCCGACGGGCAAGCAGCAATTTGCCCTCGCGCTCAATCAGGGCGGCGACCACATCAATCGTTTTCATGGTCATTACTTCAGGTCGAACGTCGCCCAGATTGGCGCATGGTCAGACGGCCTTTCCATCCCGCGGATATCGTAATCAATCCCGGTGGCGATACAACGCGCGGCCAGCGGCGTGCTCGCCATGATCAGATCAATACGCAGACCACGGTTTTCATCAAAGCCGCGTGAACGGTAATCAAACCACGAGAATTTATCAGCGGTGTCGGGGTTGGCGGCACGGAAGGTGTCGATCAGACCCCAGCCTTTCAGGCGATCCATCCACTCACGTTCTTCCGGCAGAAACGAACATTTACCGGTGCGCAGCCAGCGTTTGCGACTGTCTTCGCCGATACCAATGTCCAGATCGGTCGGGCTGATATTCACATCGCCCATCACCACGACCGGATTGTTCACCGACAAACTGGTGGTCAGGTAATCCTGCAAATCACGGTAAAACTTCTCTTTTGCCGGGAATTTAGTCGGATGGTCGCGGCTTTCACCCTGCGGGAAGTAACCGTTGATGACCGTCAGAATGCCTTGTGGCGTTTCGATATCGGTCATGATGATGCGGCGCTGAGATTCTTCATCATCACCGGGGAAACCACGGCGTACAGCGACGGGTTCTTGCTTGGTCAGCATGGCAACGCCGTAATGGCCTTTTTGCCCGTGATAAAACACGTGATACCCGTGCTGGCTGACTTCTTCCAGCGGGAACATATCGTCATGCACCTTGGTTTCTTGTAAACCAATAACGTCAGGCTGGTGCTGTTCGATTATTGCCGCAAGCTGATGTGGACGTGCGCGCAATCCATTGATATTAAAGGAGACGAACTTCATAGTCGGGAACCATTTGGCGATGAAATCAGAAGGGCGATAGTAGCAGAAAAAGGCGGGATGGCGAAACCAACATGTGCCGGATGCTGTCAGCAGAAATCACTATGAAAGCAAAATCCTTACCCGATCATCATGGCAGTCAGATGTCATTCAGCGAATTATTTTGTCAACTTTTCGTGACAGTCTCTTCTTCCGGTGTACATGAAAGAGTATTATGCCTGCAGCGATTTCCGCACCGGCAGAAAAAGGTCAACACTGATGCGTCTGGAAGTTTTTTGCGAAGACCGCCTGGGTCTCACCCGTGAACTCCTCGATTTACTGGTTTTACGCAGTATTGATTTACGCGGTATCGAGATTGCCTCGATTGGCCGTATTTACCTGAATTTTTCCCAACTGGATTTTGATACTTTTCGCGCCCTGATGGCTGAAATCCGCCGCATCGACGGCGTGACGGACGTCCGTACCGTGTCGTTCATGCCTTCCGAACGGGAGCATCGTGCGTTACGCGCTTTACTGGTTTCCATGCCGGAACCGGTTTTTTCCATTGATATGAAAGGCAAGGTCGAGCAGGCCAATCCGTCGGCGATGGCATTGTTTGAACTCGATGAAGACAAAATCCGCAATGTGACAGCAGCGAATCTGATCACCGGTTACAACGTCACGCGCTGGCTGGAAAGCGAAAATGCCCAGCCACACACCGAACGTATTGTGATCCGCAGCCAGGATTTCCTGATGGATCTCACGCCAATACATGTGGATGACGAAGACGAAAAAGGCGGAATTGCCGGCGCCGTCGTCATGCTCAAATCGGCTGCCCGCATGGGACGTCAGTTGCAGGATCTGACTGTTAACGATGACAGTGAGTTTGACCACATCGTCGCAGTCAGCACCAAAATGCGTCACGTTTTGGATCAGGCGCGTAAACTTGCCATGCTGGATGCGCCGCTGCTGATTGTCGGTGATACCGGCACCGGTAAAGATTTACTGGCGCATGCCTGCCATCTGCGCAGTGCACGCGGCAAAAAACCTTTCCTCGGTCTGAACTGTGCGTCGCTGCCGGATGACGTCGTAGAAAGTGAGCTGTTTGGCTACGCGGCAGGCGCTTATCCGAATGCGCTGGAAGGCAAAAAAGGCTTCTTTGAACAGGCTAACGGCGGCTCCGTGCTGCTCGATGAGATCGGTGAAATGTCGCCGAGAATGCAGATCAAACTGCTGCGCTTCCTCAATGACGGTACGTTCCGTCGCGTGGGTGAAGAGCACGAAGTGAAAGTGGATGTCCGCGTGATGTGCGCCACTCAGAAAAACCTGGTGGAACTGGTGCAGCGCGGCGAGTTCCGTGAGGATCTGTATTACCGCCTGAACGTGCTGAGCCTGACACTGCCACCACTGCGCGACCGTCCTGCGGATGTGATGCCGCTGACTGAACTGTTCGTGGCGCGTTTCTCGGATGAACAGGGGATGCCGCGTCCGAAACTGTCTTCACAGCTGGCGAATTACCTGACGCATTACGGCTGGCCGGGCAACGTCCGCCAGTTGAAAAATGCCATTTATCGTGCGCTGACGCAACTGGAAGGCGGAGAGCTACGCCCGCAGGACATCGTTCTGCCGGACTTTGACGCTGAAGTGACGATAGGTGAGGAAGCACTGAACGGTTCGCTTGACGACATCAGCAAACGTTTCGAACGCTCCGTGCTGACCCGGCTTTACCGCACTTATCCGAGCACGCGTAAACTGGCGAAACGTCTGGGCGTCTCACACACGGCTATTGCTAACAAACTGCGCGAATACGGCCTCAGCAGTCGTCGTGGCGAAACGGGCGACAGCGACGAGTAATTCCCGGTTCAGAAATTATGCACAATAAAAAAGCAACGGATTACGCCGTTGCTTTTTTTTCATCTGCTAAGAAGTGATTATTTCAGCACAGCCAGCGCAGATTCATAGTCAGGCTCAGTGGTGATTTCATTCACCAGCTCGCTGTACAACACGTTATCCTGACCATCCAGCACCACAACCGCACGGGCAGTCAGACCGGACAATGCGCCATCGGTAATGCCCACGCCGTATTCGGATTTGAAATCACCGCCACGCAGGGTGGACAGGGTAATCACGTTGGACAGGCCTTCCGCGCCGCAGAAACGGGACTGTGCGAAGGGCAGATCAGCAGAAATGCACAGCACCACAGTGTTGTCGATGTCAGCCGCCAGTTGGTTGAATTTGCGGACGGACGTGGCGCAAACGCCGGTATCGATGCTTGGGAAAATGTTCAGGACTTTACGTTTGCCCGCGAAGCTGCTCAGGCTGACATCAGAAAGATCTTTAGCGACCAGGGTGAAAGGCTTAGCAACATCGCCTTTCTGAGGGATTTTGCCTGCAACGCTAACCGGGTTGCTTTGAAAGTGTACTGTCTGGGTCATGATTATTTCCTATTTCCATTTGAGTCAAACGGCTTTCAGTTTAGGGGAACAATGCTATGTTGGATATAGATTATTTGTTAATAAGTTGTATGTATTGATTGTATCCCGCAGGGCGCATTTCACTATTGGAGACGCTATGAGAAGTGTTCGCTTTTATCCTGAAGCCTGGCCGTTACATACGCCGTTTGTGATCTCCCGTGGCAGCCGCACTGAAGCGCGGGTGGTGGTGGTCGAAATAGAAGAAAGCGGCATTCGCGGCGTCGGGGAATGCACGCCGTATCCGCGTTATGACGAGAGCGAAACCTCGGTAATGGCACAAATCGCCAGCGTCGTTACCGCTATAGAACAGGGTGCCAGCCGCGAAAAACTGCAACAGATACTTCCGGCAGGCGCCGCCCGCAATGCGCTGGACTGTGCGCTGTGGAACCTTGAATCCCAGACCAGTGGCCTGAATTTATGGCAACTGACCGGCACTGAACCGCTGCCTTCCATCAGCATGGCGCAGACGGTGAGTATCGGTTCGCCGGAAGCGATGGCGGAAGCGGCGCTGGCCTTGCAGCAAAAGGGGGCGACTCTGCTGAAAATCAAACTTGATGACCGCCTGATTGCCGAACGGCTGGTGGCGGTGCGTGCCGCCGTGCCGAACGCCTCGCTGATTATCGATGCTAATGAAGCCTGGCAAAGTGACGGACTGGCGGCTCGCTGTCAGTTGCTGGCTGACCTCGGCATTCTGATGCTTGAACAGCCGCTGCCTGCCGGTGAGGATTCGGTACTGGAAAACTTTATCCACCCGCTGCCGATTTGCGCTGACGAAAGCTGTCATACGGTTGAAGGCTTACCGGCGCTGAAAAACCGCTATGACATGGTGAACATTAAACTGGATAAAACCGGTGGACTCACCGGTGCACTGGTGCTGGCAGAAGCCGCGCGTGAACAGGGTTTTGAGATTATGCTCGGCTGCATGTTGTGCACGTCACGGGCGGTTCGCGCAGCATTACCGCTGACGGCGGGGGCTAAGTTTATTGACCTTGATGGCCCGACCTGGCTGGCTCAGGACGTCGAACCGGCCATGAAATTTCACTGCGGTGGCATTGACGTTGCCGGTTCGGACTGACTTCGCCCGGCTTTTTATTCACCAAACCCGGCGGTTTTGTGCGCGAAGGCAAATCTGTAATGATTTCTTATAGGGAATTATTACCGGTAATGATAAAACTCGTGAATGTTTCAGGGCGTAGCCCTTTGTCAGTTCAGGAGAATTTATGCTGCAGGGAAATCCATTTCCGCTTTTATCGTATTCCGTATGCGCTGTGCTGGCGGCGCTGACTGCCAGTCAGGCTATCGCCGCTCAGGTTCCTGCCGGTTCCCAGCTCGCGACAAAACAGGAAATTGTCCGTCACATTAAAGACGAACCCGCCTCACTGGATCCGGCAAAAGTTGTCGGCCTGCCGGAAGCGCAGGTGGCGCGTGATTTATTCGAAGGGCTGGTGAATCAGGACGCCACCGGGAAAAATATTCCGGGCGTGGCGGAAAACTGGCAAAACCAGAACAATCAGGTGTTCCTGTTCACTTTACGCAAAGACGCCAAATGGTCGAACGGCGATCCGGTGACCGCACAGGATTTTGTCTATAGCTGGCAGCGTCTGGTGGATCCGAAAGGGTCATCATCCGGTGCGTGGTTTGCCGGGCTGGCCGGCATTGCTAATGCGGATGCGATTATCGCCGGGAAAATGCCGGTGGATAAACTGGGTGTGACCGCCGTCAGCCCGACGCTTTTACGCGTTACTCTGGATAAACCGGTGCCTTATTTCGTCAGTCTGCTGGCGAATTTCAGCCTGTTCCCGGTGCATAAAGCCACTGTTGAAAAATACGGTGATGAATGGACCAAACCGGGCAATCTGGTGGGTAACGGCGCGTATGTGCTGAAAGACCGCGTGGTCAATGAAAAGCTGGTGCTGGAACCGAACCCGTATTACTGGGATCATGCCCGCACGGTGCTGACGAAAGTCACCTTCGTGCCGATCAACAAAGAATCCAACGCCACGAAACGTTATCTGGCCAATGATATCGACATCACCGAGTCCTTCCCGAAAGACCAGTACAAAAAATTGCTGCATGATTTGCCGGGGCAGGTTTACACGCCGTATCAGCTCGGCACTTATTATTACGCCTTCAATACCCGCCGTGCGCCGACCGACGACGTCCGGGTGCGTCAGGCGCTTTCACTGAGTATTGACCGTAAAATTATTGCTGAAAAAGTGCTGGGCACGGGCGAAAAACCGGCGTGGCGCTTTACGCCGGATGTGACCAACGGCTTTAAACCGGCTGAAAGTGAGCTGCAGCAATATTCACAGGAAGAACTGAACGCACAGGCGAAAAGCCTGCTGGCGGCGGCCGGTTACGGCCCGTCAAAACCGCTGCATCTGACGCTGCTGTACAACACCTCGGAAAGCCATCAGAAGATTGCCATCGCAGTGGCATCGATGTGGAAAAAGACGCTGGGTGCCGATGTGAAACTGGTGAATCAGGAATGGAAAACGTACATCGACAGCCGCAACACCGGTAATTTCGATGTGATCCGCGCGTCCTGGGTCGGCGATTACAACGAAGCCTCGACGTTTCTGTCGCTGCTGACGTCCACACATAACGGCAACATCAGCAAATTCAGCAATGCGGAATACGATAAAGTCATCAGTGACGCCAGCCGTGAAACCAGCGAAGCGCGCCGCAATAATGACTACAACAAAGCCGAGCAGATTATTACCGGACAGGCCCCCATTGCGCCGATTTATCAGTACACCAACGGCCGTCTGATCAAACCCTGGGTGAAAGGCTATCCGATTAATAACCCGGAGGATGTGGCTTACAGTCAGGAAATGTACATCCTCAGACATTGATATTTCTGACGTAAAAAAGCGCCCGCAGTGAATAGCTGCGGGCGCTTTTCTTTTACCTCATCTTTCAGTTTTTACGGCTGAACAGACGTAGCAAGAGTGCCGCACCGGCCGCAATCGTTGCCAGCGCCACCACACCCGTCCAGCCACCGGTTGCCAGCGCTTTACTGCCCAGCGCCGCACCGGCTGACATGCCGATAAACACCACGGTGAACAGCAGGGCATTCAGTCTGCCGCGTGCCGCTGGTTCAAGGCCATACACCAGCGTCTGATGTGCCACCAGCGTGGCCTGAATACCTAAGTCAAAACCGATGGCGCTCAGCACAATCAGCGCCAGCTGAGCGTGCGGTGACAACAGCGGTAACAGGAACATCGCCGCAAAAGAAATCATCACCAGTGCTGAACCCATTTGCGTGACCCGCGCCGGGCCTTTCTTATCGGCTAACGCACCGGCCAGCGGCGCAGCTAATGCCCCTGCTGCACCCGCCAGACCAAATGCCCCGGCCACCGCGCTGCCCAGATGGAACTGTTCGTTAAGCATAATCGCCAGCGTTGACCAGAAGGCACTGAACGCGACGGACAGCAAACCCTGAGCCAGTGCGGCATGACGCAGTGTTTTATAGTTTTTCCACAAGCCAAACATCGAGTGCAGCAGACCGGCATAACTGATACGCGTATCCGGTTTGAAACGCGGCAATACCCGCCAGAGCGCAACGCCAATCAGCGCGACGCTCAGTGCCGCCAGCTGATACATCACCCGCCAGCCAAAATATTCGGCCACAAAACCACTGAGTACGCGGGAAAGCAAAATCCCGACCAGAAGACCAGTCATCACCGTGCCGACCGTTTTCCCCCGTTGTGCGGCTGGCGCCAGATGCGCCGAGGCGGGCACGATATCCTGCGCCATGGTGGCACCGATACCGGTGATCAGGCTGGCGACCAGCAAACCGTGAATGCCTGGCACAAAACCACACAGCAGCAATGCAGCGGCCAGTAAAATGCTTTTCAGCAGAATAATGGTGCGGCGGTCATGGCGGTCACCCAGCGGAATGAGAAACAGAATTCCCAATGCGTAACCGGCCTGTGTGAGCGTCGGAATCAGACCGACGGACGTGGTGCTGGCTTGCAGATTACCGCCCATAATGCCGAGCATCGGCTGGCTGTAGTAAATCGAGGCGACGCTTAACCCCGCACCGGCGGCCAGTGTAAAAATGATTTTGCCCGACAGGGCGGATCCCTCAACATGGGATGTGCTGGTAAGTTCTGACATAACGTGACCCCTGAATAATAAGTTTGTAGCCGTAAGTGCGTGGAATGCATTCTTCACCCGAATGGTTATAAGTGGTAGCCTGCAGAAAGGTAAAACTGTTATACGTGAGGCGTATGAATACACCCGTCACCAGCGGTATTGACCGTATCGACCTGATGCAAACTTTTGTGCGTATTGTGGAAAGCGGCAGTTTGTCTGCGGCTGCGGCGCAACTGAGCACCAGCCAGCCGACCGTCAGTCGCCGTTTGCAGTCACTCGAGCGCCTGCTGGGCGCGAAACTTATCCTGCGCACCACCCACGCGATGAAGCTCACCGACGACGGCCAGCGGTGTTATGAGCAGGCAAAATTATTACTCGAACGCTGGGTCTCGCTGGAAGATCAACTAAGCGGGGCGGGTGATGAACCGGTGGGGACCCTGCGGGTGCGTGCGCCGCATGCGTTCGGACAGGACCAGCTGATCGCGCCGCTGACCCGTTATTTACAGCGATACCCGAATCTTTCCGTCGACTGGATGCTGAATGACCGCACGCCGGACTTCATTTCTGAAGATATTGACTGCGCCATTCAGGTGGGGAATGTTGCCGATCCGTCGATGGTGGCCATTTTGCTGGCCGAGGTGCCACGTATTGTGGTGGCGACGCCGGAACTGCTGCGGCAGCATCCGGTTACCCGGGTCAGCGAACTGGCAAAATTACCCTGGATTTCTTTCAGCACGTATTACCGCAACGAATTTACGCTAAAACATGACAATGACGGCAGAATGGAAAGTTGCAACATTGCGCCGCGTATGGCGACTGACAGTTTATACGCCATGCGTAAGGCCGCGTTGTCGGGATTAGGGGCGGGCATTGTGTCTGCGTGGATCGTCAAAGAAGACATCGCCGAAGGACGTTTACAGCGCGTATTACCCGGCTGGAACGCCTTGCCGCTGCCGGTTTATCTGGTCTATCCGTATTCCAGTTATTATCCGGCGCGCCTGCGCAAATTCCTCGAAATGATGCGCGGCGTGATGCCTGAACTGGCCGAAATGCAGACACCCGGCGGGTAGAAACACTCGGTTATGTCGCGAAACTGAGAGACTTAGCGCTAAACTTAAAACAGATAACGAAGAAAAAGCGAGGAATGTCGTGGAAGTCATCAAGGGAAAAGAACTACAGGTTTCAGATGCCGTTTATGCTTTCCAGATGGACGGACAGGGCGGCGTGAACGATATCAGTCCGCTATGTGTCGCCAGTGAAGATAAACCCTGCTGGTTGCATCTTGATTACACGCTTCCTGCCAGCGAACAGTGGATCAACAGCACGCCGGTGTTACCGGATACCGTGCGCGAGGCACTGGCCGGGGACAGCGTCCGCCCGAAAGTTATGCGCGTAGGCGAGGGCACGCTGATCACCTTGCGCAGTATCAATCTTAATGCGGATGCGCGGCCCGATCAGCTGGTCACCATCCGCGTCTACCTCACCGATAAAATGATTGTCTCCACGCGGCACCGGAAAGTGTTTTCCATGGAAGAGATGATCGGGGATATGAAGCAAGGCAGCGGGCCGCGGAATACCGGACGCTGGCTGGTGGAAATTTGTGATGCGCTGACCGATCACACCAGTAATTTCATTGAAGATCTGCACGATAAAATTATCGATATTGAGGATGATTTGATGGAGCAGCAGGTGCCGGAGCGGGGTGCGATGGCGTTGCTGCGCAAACAGCTTATCGTTTTACGTCGCTATATGGCGCCGCAGCGCGATGTGTTCTCCCGCCTTGCCAGTGAACGCCTGCCGTGGATGAATGACGATGACCGCCGTCTGATGCAGGAAATTTCCGATCGGCTGGGGCGCGGACTGGATGATCTGGATGCCAGCATTGCGCGTACTGCCGTGCTCTCGGATGAAATCAGCTCACTGTTGGCCGATTCACTGAACCGCCGCACTTACACCATGTCGCTGCTGGCGATGGTCTTCCTGCCTGCGACGTTCCTGACCGGTCTGTTTGGTGTCAATCTGGGCGGTATTCCCGGCAATACCTCGCCGTTTGGTTTCGGGATTTTCTGTGCCTGTCTGCTGGCGCTGGGCGGTGGTGTCGCACTGTGGATGAAAAAAAGCCGGTGGCTGTAGAGCATTAACTGGCTGAAAAAAAGCCAAAAAAAAGCCGGTCATAAGACCGGCGTCGTTCGAATTAAATTGTGCTATGCATTAATTCTAAAAATTTGGAAATAAGACAATATGGAGCACAACGCCCATCGCTTGACGTTGCATTCACCTGCGGAATAGATACTGCACCGATTCAGCCATTCTAATGTTGATTTCGCTCAATCTTTTTTAAGGTTTCTCCCCTGCGGAAGGCCTGTACAGGCATTTTTGCTTGCCTGCCTTATTTTCGACATAACAGGAGATTGCTGTGCATACCCGGGAAATGATTCATCAGGCGTATGAAAATACGACCACTAAAACATCCGGCATCTGGAAAAACCACCGCGACACGGGCGAAATCCGCACTGAGCCTTTTTATCACCCGACGCGGCTTGCCATCACCAGCGGTCATCGCGCAGGCCCCCGGATGGCGGGGTTACTGGCAGACTTAGCCACCGCTGCGCAGGGGGATCCGCTGGCCGATGTGGCGCAGGTTAACGGCATGCATTTCACTTTTTTCGCCATCACGCAGGCGCTGTATGACCGCCCTGAAGACGCGGAAGGCCTCGCGGATCTGATCAGCATTTTTGAACAGTATTGCCGTGGCCATGTTATGCAGATCAGCGATTTGCGGCTGGTGGCTTTACCGGATCAGCTTCTGCTGGCGGGATTTCCGGACGCGGAAAGTTTGCTGGTGAGACAGGCGCTGGTTGAGCATCTGCTGAATACGCCGTGGGCAGCCAGGATCAGAGAGCGATTCCCCAACACGGAAATCCCGCAAGTCTTCTGGCACAGCACCTTGCTGCGTTACAGCGCGCAATATCTGCCTGAATCGCTGCGTGTCTGGTTCCATGAAAACCGGCAGAAAGACTTTGGCTCGCTTAGTTTGCCGGTGAACCTTGTCATGACTAATTACAACTGGACGGAGACGTTCACACTAGCCTGATAAACAAAAAGCCCGCATTGCGCGGGCTATAAGATTCACAGTGAACGCTGCGCGGGAGATTATTTAATTTCCAGCACGTTCAGACGCTCAACCGGCACCGCCGCTTCATCTTCATCCGGCTGCCAGCCAACAGGCTGCAGCGGAATATCTTCACGGTCAAACGCCAGATCTCCACCGTCGACTACGGCATCGCCATGACGGATCCCTTTAAAATCGAACAGATTCATGTCATTGAGATGCGAAGGCACCACATTTTGCATCGCGCTGAACATGGTCTCAATGCGGCCAGGATATTTTTTATCCCAGTCTTTCAGCATGTCGCCGATAACCTGACGTTGCAGGTTTGGCTGCGAGCCGCACAGGTTACAAGGGATAATCGGGTATTCGCGCGCAATCGCAAAACGTTCGATATCTTTCTCGCGGCAGTATGCCAGCGGACGGATCACGATGTGTTTACCGTCGTCGCTCATCAGTTTTGGTGGCATTCCTTTCAGCTTGCCGCCGTAGAACATGTTGAGGAACAAGGTTTGCAGAATGTCATCGCGGTGATGGCCGAGGGCAATCTTGGTACAACCCAGTTCCGTCGCGGTGCGGTACAAAATCCCGCGGCGCAGACGTGAACACAGGGAACAGGTCGTTTTGCCTTCCGGGATTTTATCTTTGACGATGGAATAGGTGTCTTCGGTGACAATCTTATATTCCACACCCAGCGCGTCTAAATACTCAGGCAGGATGTGTGCCGGAAACCCCGGTTGTTTCTGGTCAAGATTGACCGCCACCAGTGAAAAATTCACCGGCGCGCTTTGTTGCAGGTTGCGCAAAATTTCGAGCATGGTGTAGCTGTCTTTTCCGCCGGAAAGACAAACCATAATGCGATCACCTTCTTCGATCATACCGAAGTCAGCAATTGCTTTCCCAACGTCACGGCGCAGGCGCTTTTGTAACTTGTTGAGGTTGTACTGCTCTTTTTTATTAACTAATTGATTATCTGACATTTTTTGATGTTCGATTCGTCTGGTGGCGCAGCAGGGGGAAAACCTGCAACGCGAGTTTCTTGTTCAGCATACCGGTCGGGTCGCTTTCATGCTCCAACAGCCGATGATAAAAGGCGGGTTTGTTCCCGCAGTCAGCATCCGGCATGCGTTCGTGTGGCGCGTATGATACGGATTACGCCGTGAAATGTCAGCGCGTTTTATAGCAGCATTCCGGCATGCTCCGCTTGGGGAAAGGGAGTTGCAGGTCTGGAAGAAGAGGCGACCCTTATTTTCGGTGTCATAACGACAAATAAACTTTCAGATGTTCATGAGTACTTTCGGTCATCTCCGGCCAAGAATCGGCAAATTTTTTCAGGCAACAGTTTAGGTTATTTTACCTGTCCGCAGAGGGGAAGCGGGGCTGTTTAAGGGATTTTGTGCCTTGAATGACACACCTGTGATGAAGGTACGGGGCAAATACAGATGTTTCTCAATGAACAAGCTGAAATGCTAACTATGCTTACTAAACGCATTGTTAAATCAGAATCACTTTCAGGAGAGAAGTATGAACAGGAAAAACCTTATTGCCGCGTCACTTGCCGCTGTATCCATTCTTTTTGTCGCAGGTTGCGCGTCTAATCAGGCGATTAAAACTACGGACGGGAAAACCATCGTCACAGACGGTAAACCTCAGGTAGATGACGATACCGGTCTGGTGTCTTATAAAAATGCCGAGACGGGTAAAACCGAGCAGATCAATCGCGACCAGGTTAAAAATATGAGTGAACTGGATAACTGATTTATCCGGAAATTCTGACAAAGGAGAGAATGATGAACAGGAATTTATTGCCTCAAAAAATGCTTTTGCCTTTAGCCGCTATCCTGTGTGTCGCAGCGCTGTCTGGCTGTACCCGCACGAGTTATGCGATTCAGACCAATGATGCGCGAACCATCATCAGCGACGGTAAACCGAAAGAAGCAGATTCCGGTCTGCTGGAATATACCGACGCCAATGGTGTGAAACAGCAAATCAGCAAAACTGAAGTGAAACAGGTAACAGAACTTCCGAAGTAAATCCGGTGCGTAATCTTTTTTTGTCTGATATTAAAACCCGCTGCTAAAGCGGGTTTTTTATGAACGGATTACCGCAAACCGTTGCCCAAATCTCTGCATTGGTTTTCTCATTGCCCCTATCTTTGCGACGTCACCACATTGCGTTTTAATGCTTTTTTGGCCAGTGCGGCTTTCATGCCTTTTTCTGCGCTGCGGTGCAATATCCAGCCGAACAGCAGAACTGACAGGGCGCACAGCAGGAACAGGAGCCGTCCCCACAACGGATTCGGCACCAGCACCATCAGCAGCAACCCCGCGCCCATGTACATCGAAATACGGCCGATTTTATCGCGCTGCAGGCGGTCGAACTCATCTTGTTCATGGTCGGCATAGACGGGTGTCTCCATGTCAGAAAAGAACTGCTGGCGCTGAGTTTCCCGCACCGTATCGGACTCGCGATAGAACAGAGTGGTCAGGCAGAAGAACCCGCCGGTAAACACCAGGTGCGCAAAGATATTCCACATGATCGCCACATCCAGCAGTTCACGTGCCGTCAGGGTGATCCCCAGCAGACGGGCGACATCCGGCGCGGTGAACAGGTTCGCCACCACATAAGACACGCATAATCCGAATAATACGGTGACCCATGCCGCCCAGTCCGGCGTTTTACGGATAAACACACCGAGGAACAGCGGCACCACAATCGGTGCCTGCATCAGCGTGCCGACTTTCATCATCAGGTCGAACAGGCTGACTGTCTGCATGGTGTGCATGTATTGCGCCACCAGAATGACCAGTACGCCATTCACCACGCAGGCAATCTGGCCGACGCGCAACTGATATTTGTCGCTGCGTTCACTGTTGCGGTTAATGACCGGCGTCCAGAAGCTGCGTACAAAAATCCCGGAATTACGGTTCAGTGCGCAATCCATAGAAGACATGGTGGCGGCGAACAGTCCGGCCATCAGCAGGCCGACGGTGCCCACCGGCATGGCGCGTTCTGCAAAAATCAGATACACCGCATCGGTCGCGTTTTTGCCCAGTTCCGGATGCGCGGTTGCCGCGTCAGGATAAAGGATCGCCACCGCCCACGGCGGAATGAACCAGATAATCGTACCGACCAGCATCAGCACTAACGCGAACAATGCCGCCTTTTTGGCATTGAAACTGTCTTTGGCATTCAGGAAGCGGTAGGAATCCTGCAGATTGTTGATGCTCTGCACATTCTTGATAAAGAAGAACAGGAAACAGGCCACCAGCAGGGAAATATAATGCGGGCCAACGTCAGGGCCGGTAATGAAGCCGGAAGGAAACTCCGTCACCAGTTTCACCGGGCCGCCGACTTTAAATAACGCCACCACTGCGCAGGCAATGGAAATAATCGCCACCACCAGCGTCTGCACAAAATCACTGGCGACCACGCCCCACGCCCCACTCAGCAGCGAAATCACCAGCACCACGATGCCCGTCACCCATAGCGTCAGAGTGATGTCGTGCCGGAATACCGCGCTGGCAAACACCGCCAGGCTGTTCAGCCATACGCCGGCGCTGAGAATGCTCAGCGGAATGATCATCCAGGTGAAAAACTGTTCGTTACCTTTGCCGAAGCGATGGTTGATTGCCTCGGTTGCGGTATCAACACGCAACTGGCGGAAGCGGGCGGCAAACCACCACCAGGCGATCAGATAGCCGAACACGTTACCGGCAAACACGCTGACGACATTGAAACCGTAGCGGTAAGCCTGACCGGCCGCACCGGTAAATGTCCAGGCGCTGAACTGGATCATAAAGGCGGTCGCGCCGACCATCCACCAGAGCATTCGCCCGCCGCCGCGGAAATAGTGGCTCGAGGAGCCGGACGCCATTTTTTTGAAGGCATAACTGATGGCAATCATTAAGACGAAGTAACCGATCATGACCAGAACGTTGATATCCATTGTCGTTACTCTCTTGTTTGTAGGGTGAGATGTTTTTTGGTTATGTATTGAGCAAGCGTAGAAGAGGGAATTGAAATTAAAAGTCGGACAAATAAGAAATGCTTAGTTTGTTATCAAATTGTGATTCTGGTCACTTGTTTGGCCTAATATCGGCTTTTAAGTCAATTCTGGCTGGCGAAAATGAAGGTTCATTGCTTTATTAGTATGACTAAAGCGTGAAATCTCAACGGGGAAATGGCGCGGAGCCGGGAGAATACATGACGTTAATGCTGTGCAGTAATGGAAAAGGAGTGACGGCCAGCCTGGTGCTGTTGCTGACGCTGATGACGGGTTCTGCCGGAGCACTGGCTGCGGAACCGGCATTTTTGAATACGGCGCAAATGTCTGTTGTCCGCCAGCAACTGCACGATCACCGTGCGGCACCGCAAACGGCGGAGGCGTATCAGCACTTGCTGGCCGCGGCGGATTCCGCCCTGAACAAGCCTGAGCTGAGCGTGACCGACAAAGGCATGACGCCGCCGGGAGGCTCGAAGCATGATTATCTCAGCCTGAGTGCGTACTGGTGGCCGGACGACAGCACACCCGACGGACTGCCGTGGGTGCGCAAGGACGGTCATGTGAATCCCGCCAGTAAAAACGACCAGAGTGATGGCGTGCGGCTGGCCGATTTTACCGCACGGGTGCAGAACCTGACGCTGGCGTGGTATTTCTCCGGCGAACAGAAATACGCCGATAAAGCCGCCAGCCTGCTGCGCACCTGGTTTATCAACCCGGAAACGCGCATGAACCCGAATCTGAATTATGCGCAGGGCGTGCCGGGCATTTCGCCGGGACGTAACGCCGGTGTGCTGGATGGCCGCTATTTCTCCACCCGAATTGTCGATTCGTTAGTGCTGTTGCGCGGAAATCCGGCCTGGACAGATAACGACGAACAGCAAATGCGGGCGTGGATGCAGGATTATCTGCAGTGGTTGCAGGGCAGTAAAATCGCGAAAAAAGAAGGGCGAACGGAGAACAATCACGGTAACTGGTATGTGACACAAGTCTCCGGTATTGCCTGGTATCTGGGCGATAAAGCGCTGACTGGCGACATGGCGAAGCTGATGAAAAGCAAGCTGGATGTGCAACTCAAACCCGATGGCACGCAGCCTGCCGAGCTGGCGCGCACGCGTTCGTTTCATTACAGCTACTTCAATTTGCAGGCAATCAGCATGATGGCGGTGCTGGCGCAGAAAAACGGCATTGACCTCTGGCATTACAAAACACCACAAGGCGGCAGCGTGCTGACCTCGCTGGATTTCATGGCGCGCTTTACCGATCCGTCAGTGCCCTGGCCATACAAGTCACTGGATCAGATCCGTGTGCGTCCGGTGCCGTTGCTGTCCTGGGCGGATAACGCTACGGGTGAAAACCGTTACGAACAATACATCCGCAGCGCGAAATTCACCTTGCCGCCAGCGGTGAAACCGGCTTCCGGCGGATACCACGAAGACCTGACCCGTGGCGCGGTGATGGAGGCTGAACGCGAAACCTGGCTGCTGTCATTGCCATCGTTTGCGGCAGGATATGTCGCGCCACAGCCTCAGGAGATGCATAAATGAATCACTGGCAGCCGTTGCAGATAAGCGCGGGCGAAGCGGATGAACTGCGCGGACAGATTAATGCAGATTCTCCTTTGGGTGCGGCGCTGCGTGCGCAAATCACCACGCTGGAAAACATGCTCGTGCAGCCGCTGACGATTCCCGGTCACGGCGAGGCCGGTGGCCCTGAGCATACGCAGCACAAGCAAAACTATCTGGGAATCAATCTGGCGGGGCGTTTAGCGCTGATCACCGGTGAGCCACGTTATGGCGATTACGCGCTGGCGCTGCTGACCGGTTACGCCGACATTTATCCCTCGCTGGGCAGCGCGACCAGCAAAGACAGTAATGCGCCCGGTCGTTTGTTCCATCAGACCCTGAATGAAAATATGTTCTGGCTGTACGCCGTCGAAGGCTACCACTGTGTGATGCCATCGCTTAGCGCGGCTCAGCGGGAACATATCGAAACTAACCTGTTTCAGGTGATGGCAGATGATGCGCTGAACCGGCATAGCCGTGATTTCGATATCGTGCATAACCACGGTATCTGGTCGGTGGCCGCAGCGGCGATCAGCGGTTATGTGCTGGGCGATGCATCGCTGGTAGAAAAAGCCTTATATGGCCTGAAAGGCGACAGTGAAAGTGGTGGATTCTTTGCCCAGCTCAGCCAGCTTTTTTCGCCGGACGGTTATTATATCGAAGGGCCGTATTACCACCGCTTTGCGTTGCGCCCGTTGTTACTGCTGGCGGAGGCCATTGAACGGCGTCAGCCGGATTTACAGATTTATCAGTTCCGTGAGCAGATTATCCGTAAAACCTGTGAAGCCCTGATGCAGACCGCATTCCCCGACGGCGTCTGGCCTGCGCTGAATGATTCCTCTAAAACCATCAATATCCGTGATGACGGCGCGGTGATCGCCGCCAGCGTCTGCTATTCCCGCTATGGCCACAATCCGCAGTGGATTGCTGTCGCACAACAACAGCAAACGGTGTGGGTGAGTGCGGCCGCGCTGAAACTCTCTGCTGCCCTGAAAAAAGCCCCGGCAACGCCCGTGGACTGGGGCAGCGCAGAACTGCGCGATGGTCCGCAAGGCACGCAGGGCGGCATCGGGATTTTACGCAGTGACGCAGAAAATCAGGACATGGCGCTGATGTGGTACGGCCAGCACGGCAGCATTCCCCGCCTGCATTCGGCGCTCAATCACGGCCACTTTGACGGCCTGCATCTTAGCCTGTTCAGCGGCGGACGCGAGTTCCTGCGTGATTACGGCTTTGGCCGCTGGGTCAACGTCGAGCCTAAATTCGGTGGCCGCTATATTCCTGAAAACAATAGTTACTGCAAGCAGACCGTCGCGCACAACACCGTGGTGGTTGACGGGCAAAGCCAGAATGGCGGCAACAGCCTTGAAGCCGAAACACGCTGGGGCGAACCGCATTTCTTCGTCACGGGTAATCCGGCCTGTCAGGGGATGAGTGCGCGGCTTAATGATTATTATCCGGGGGTGAACCAGCAACGAACGGTGCTGATGCTGAGCCTGCCGGAACTGTCTTCGCCGCTGATCGTCGATGTGTTCCGGCTTACCAGCCATGAGCCGCATCAGTACGATTATTGCCTGCATCATCTCGGTCAGTTTGTCCGCACTGATGCCGCTCTTGATGCTGCCAGCCAGCTGACGCCACTCGGCGAAGATCACGGCTATCAGCATTTATGGGATTGCGCGAGGTCTGATATTGCGGCGGGAGATTCGGCCTTATTCAGCTGGCTTGACGGCGACAGTTACCGCACCCTGGTCAGCGCCTTTCCCGACGGTGGCGAACTGATTGTCGCCCGCACCGGGGCCAGCGATCCGAATTTTAACCTGCGTAATGAACCCGCTTTACTGCTGCGAACCCGGGGGACAAACGCCATTTTCGCCAGCGTGTTTGAAACCCACGGCTATTTTGATGAAGCCAGCGAAACGTCCCTTGACGCGCGCGGCAAGGTTGAACGCGTCAGCGTGGTCAGCCATGACGACGTGCAAACCGAACTGAATATTTACTTTGCCGCCAACCGGACACTGAACGTCCGCATCAGCAACCGCACCGCACCGGCTGCGGAAGATGCGTTCAGCGTGGCGTGGCAATCCGTTTCACCTCTGAACATCCCTGAATCATAAAGGAGTCACTATGTTTAACGATTTGAAAGGTCAGCGTGTTTTGATCACCGGTTCAACCAAAGGTATCGGGCTGGCGGCGGCGCAGGCATTTGCCGCAGCGGGCGCAAAAGTCGGGATTAACGGCCATCGTCATGATGCCAGCCTGGACAAACTGGCGGCTGATATCGCTAAGAACGGCGGCGAAGTGGCCTATTTTGGTGCGGATGTGACGAAGTCGGCCGAGTGCGAAGCGCTGGTGGCGAGTTTTGTCGAACGCTTTGGTGGCATTGATGTGCTGATTAATAACGCGGGCGGCCTGGGCGGACGTCAGGGGCTGGAAAGCATTGACGATGATTTTTATGACCATGTGATGGATCTCAATGCCCGTTCGGCGCTGATGGTCACAAAATTTGCTATTCCGCATCTGCGTCACGCGGCGAAACAAAGCGGCAAAACCACATCGGTGATCAGCACCGGTTCGATTGCCGGACGCGAAGGCGGCGGGCCGGGTGCCAGTCTCTACGCCGCTTCAAAGGCCTGGCTGCACAATGTGCACCGCAACTGGGTGAAAGAATTCACCCGGGACAATATCCGCTTTAACGTGATCGCGCCCGGCACCATCGACACCGTTTTTCACGCGGATAAGAGCGCAGAAGTGCGCGAAAAAATCGCCGGCTCCATCGCCATGGGTCGTTTCGGCACCGCTGAAGAACTGGCGCCGTCTTACCTGTTTTTCGCCTCGCACGCCTGCAGTGGTTACATCACCGGCCAGATTCTGGATGTGAATGGCGGCCAGATGGCGCCGTAGCGCACAGTTCGGGTGTTTCAGTGTGGCGGGGGCATGCAGCGCGCCGCCACCTGAACTATGATGTCGGCAATCTGCACAGGAAAAAGGGAAGAGCATGACGATGCAGTTTGAAACCGCCGCAGGCATGACCCGTGGCCTGAATACCCATATCGCCCGCGACATCGCCCGCAAAATTCTTTCGGGCGAACTGGCGTCAGGCGCGATACTGCCGAGTGAAATCGAGCTGGGCGAACAGTTTGGCGTCAGCCGTACTGCGTTGCGTGAAGCGCTGAAACTGCTGACCTCCAAGGGATTACTGGAGTCGCGGCCAAAAATCGGCACCCGCGTGAAAGAGCGTCCGCAATGGAACATGCTGGATCCGCAGTTGCTGGAGTGGATGCAGGGCATGGAAGCGACGGAAGATATTTACCACCAGTTTCTGGAATTTCGCAAAGCGATTGAACCGCACGCCACCGCGCTGGCGGCGGTGAACGCCAGTAAAGAGCAACGCATTGAACTCTCAAGAATTTATCGCCAGATGTGTCACGTAGCCGAAAACTTCGATGCACAACATTGGGTCGATATCGATACGCAGTTCCACCGGATGATTTTCATTTCCTCCGGAAACTGTTTTTACGTGCCGTTCGGCAACGTGCTGACCACCATTTTCAAATGGTTCTTTGAGTATTCCTCAAAAGAAGGGGGCATGTGCCTCAGTGAACATAAACGTATTTACGAAGCGATTATGGCCGGTGACGAAGGTGCGGCATTTTCTGCCTCGCTGAGTCTGATGAAAGGGCATAAGCACCGGTTGCATCAGACATAACATTCAGCAAAACCGTTTCATGCCGTTCCTCCCGATGCGCAGATCTCTCTGCGCATTTTTTATGTCTGATGATCCTCAAATGAGCTCACTGATACAAAAATGAAACAAACGTCACGGGCGGTTACGCCCCAGTGCCAGTGGGTTATATAGACTTGTCATAATTATTACGGTCTAATCATTTTATCAGGACATAACATTTTATGGCGCAGAGTGATTAACGATATTTATTTTAGTTATTAACCCGGTGAATATATGAAAATACTCAAGGTCAGTGATTTCTTTCTCTCGGAACATCATGCTTTCAGTTTATTCGATATGAATCGCCAGTCGATGGAAGATGTACACGGGCATGAGTTTGATGAGCTGGTTATTGTCCGCAACGGCAGCGGGTTTCATATAATCAACGACCAGGCGGAATTTATTCATAAAGGCGATTTTTTCATCGTCAGCGCTCATGATGTCCATTGTTATGAATCCACCAATAAGCTGTCAATTACTAATATTTTGCTCCATAAAGAGCGCCCGTTTTATTTTCTCAATAATATTGGACAACTGACTGCGGGGATCAAAGATTATACTGCCTCGATAAAAAAGCGGCGTGCAGGATTAACGGACGAGGAACTGACGAAAGTTATTGAGCTGACCGATAAAATCACCCGACAAAGTGATGCCTGTTACGACAACGCCTACTTTGCCACAGCAGAGTCTTATTTATTTTCGATGATGGTCATCCTGTACCAGTGTGCGACCCGCAAGGAATGCCGGGCCAGCCCGACAGATTCCGGCAAGCGACATCTGCTGAATTATTTACGCGAGAATTACACATGCAGCATCAACTGGGATTATTTATGTGAAGAAAGTGGTGTGGCAAAAAGAACGATGTTCAGATTTATAAAAGAGATGACAGGATTTACACCTGAAAAATTTCAGCAGCGTTACCGTCTGTTAAAAACACAGGAATTATTGCGTACCTCAGATTTAACTGTCGGGAAAATAGCCACCGTGTGCGGTTTTTCCACCCCATCACGTCTGACGGAAGCCTATAAAAAAGAGTTTCACAGAACACCCTCTCAGGAGCGAATGAGAGTCAGTAACAGTGTGATTAAAACACGCTATTAAAAACAAAATTCAATAATAAGAATTAATAATATAAAACCATAACAACACTAAGAATTAAGGATAGCTCACGGACTTTTTTATTCACCATTACCTCTGAAGGACATTATTATGTCAACCACTAAACAACCTAATCCCTGGTACGTCGGGGTGGTTTCCGGCATGGCGTCATATATTGATTCAGCCGCGATTGTTTCAAACGGAACGGCCCTGGTTATTTATCAGAAAACGATAGGGACAACATCAGCTCAGATAGGCATACTTTCTGGCATATTAACCCTGAGTATTGCACTGGGTGCATTTCTGGGCGGCAGACTGGGGGATTGTTATGGCCGACGAAAAGTGTTTATTGTCACCATGGCAATGATCATTATCGGTACGCTGCTGCTGGCATTCGGCAATACCTTTCCGGTGCTGCTGACTGGCACATTGTTGGTCGGGTTAGCTACCGGTGCAGACTTACCGGTATCACTGGCGACCATTGCTGAAGCGGCGACGGATAAAAATCGCGGGAAAATTATCGGATTGTCGAATCTGCTGTGGTTTTTGGGGATTGGCACCACGATGGCAATTTCTGCCATGGTGGGCGACTGGGGAAGGCCCGGTGCGCAGATTATGTATCTGCATGTCTGCGTGGTGGCCGTCGTTCTGCTGGCGTTGCGCTGTACGATCCCGGAGTCGCCTTTATGGCTGATTGCCCGAAACGAACGGCGTGCAGGCATTGTCACGGTGCGTGCGCAGAAAGCGTCGTTTAAAGATCTTATCCACGGGAAATATCTGTGGCCGTTTATTGCGTTGTGTCTGTTCTATACTTTTACCAATCTTGCAGCGAATACCGGCGGTCAGTTTGGGACTTATATTGCAGTTAACGTAGTGGGTATTTCCGTCGGGCAACACTCGCTGTGGAACCTGCTGACCATGCCGGTCGGGGTATTTGCCGGGATCATGTTTATGCGCTTTGTCGATACACCGAAACGTATCCCCGCGTTTATTATGGGGGCATTTTGTTTTGCGGGAGGATTCTTCCTGCCGGTAGTATTTAACTTTTCACCCGTATCTTGGTTCTGTTGTTTATTCTTTACCGCGATAGGCAGCGGTCTGGCCTTCGAAGGGATAATGAAAGTCTGGTCGCAGGAATCCTTCCCGACCATGCTCCGGTCTACAGCACAAGGTATTATTGTCGCTATTTCCCGGTTGTTATGCGGTGTGCTGGCATTCATTACGCCACTGCTGCTTGATGCCGGTCCGCTGGTATTGTATTTCATCTTATCCTCTACGGTGGCTTCCGGTTTATTGATCGGCTGGATCTGTTTCCACGGCAAGCAAAGGAATGAATTTAACAGCGAAGCCGGTACGGTTATTAAAGAACCGGCAACACAATATCCGGCATCCGCTATAAAGCAAATCTAGTTGTTTAGTTTACCGCTCAGACAACATTACATGAGGAGTAAGGCATTATGCTCGCAGTGATCAGACTTACAGTAAATCAGGAATCTGCATTGCACGGTGTGCAGGAACTGCCTGTATTAGGCTGGGAAATTGAAAGCCATAACAGAAATGTCCGGCAAACTGCTTACCGGATCCAGATCAGCCAGGATCAGAATTTTGATAATATCCTGCTTCGCGGCGAATGGCAGGAAAGCGAATGTTCAAATAATGTTTCCCTGACGGAATTAATGCTCACATCCTCGCAGCATTATTTTATCCGTGTACAGATACGTGATAATTATGGCGAAACCAGTGCCTGGAGTTCACCTGCGGAGATGATTTCCGGCGTGCTGTATAGCCATGAATGGCTGGCTGATTTTATTACCGCCGAAACGTCGGCAGATAAAGACAATTCCGGCGCAACATTATTGCGAAAACCTTTTGTTCTGAACCGTGCGGAAGATATTCAGTCTGCATTTATTCATGTCAGTGCACTCGGACTTTATGAATTACATCTCAACGGTCATAAAGTCGGAGAAGATGCCCTGACGCCAGGCTGGACGAGTTATCACCATCATTTACTTTATCAGACTTATGATGTGACGGGACATCTGGAAAAAGGCGAAAACGTTATTGGCGCTATTGTCGGTGCGGGCTGGTACAAAGGCGATATGGGCTTCAGCCGTCATCGCAATTATTATGGTGAACGGAGCGCGCTTATTTCCCAACTGGTCATAAATTATAACGATGGCTCGCATGAAATTGTGGTCAGCGATGAAAGCTGGAAAGGGCAGGATTCCGCCATTCTGTTTTCAGAAATCTATGACGGCGAAACTTACGATGCGCGCAGGGAAATCCCCGGCTGGTGCGTGAAAGGGTTCGCAGAGAAGGGATGGCGTCCGGTCAGTCTGGCGATGCATGAAAAATCCACACTGGTGGCGCAGGGAAGCAACAGGGTCAGGAAAATGGGAGAAATTAAGCCTGTTGCGCTGCTCACCACGCCGCAAGGCGACACAGTCATTGATTTTGGCCAGAATCTCAGTGGCTGGGTAGAGTTTACGGTCAGCGGCAAGGCGGGCGATAAAGTCGTGTTACGCCACTTTGAAGTGCTGGACGCAGAGGGCAATGTGTATCTCGATAATCTGCGTTCTGCCCGACAGCGCACTGAATATGTGCTCAAAGGTAAAGGGGCAGAAACCTGGCATCCGCACTTCACCTGGCAAGGTTTCCGCTTTGTGAAGGTTGAGGAATATCCGGCGCAGTTGGATCTGAATAACTTCACCGCCATTGTTTTGCATTCCGATATGGAGCAGACCGGGTCTTTCGCCTGTTCAAACCCGGATCTGAATCAGTTACACCACAATATTCTGTGGGGGCTGAAAGGTAACTTTGTCGACGTGCCGACGGACTGCCCGCAACGTGACGAGCGGCTTGGCTGGACGGGGGATGCGCAGATTTTTTGCCGTACGGCGAGTTATCTGATGCAAACCCGCAATTTCTTCGCCAAATGGCTGACCGATCTTCGTTATGACCAGACGGCTGAGGGCGGTGTGCCGCACGTTATTCCGGATATTCTGACCGGTTACTGTGGCCAGGACCGCCTGTTGTCTGAAGGCGGAACCCATTCTGCCTCGGCCTGGGCTGATGCCGCGGTGATCAACCCGTGGACAATGTACCTGATGTATGGCGATACCAACGTGCTGGAAAACCAGTATGCCAGCATGAAAGGCTGGATTGATTTCATGACCGCGCATGCGGAAAATTACATCTGGCATTACAAATTACAGTTTGGTGACTGGGTGGCGCTGGATGCCAAAGAGGGCAGTTATTTCGGTGCTACCCCAAACGACCTGACCTGCACGGCGTATTACGCTTATTCCACGCAATTGTTCGCCAAAGCCGCCAAAGCGCTGAATCGTACTGAAGACTATCAACATTACACTGCCTTGCATCAGGCGATTGTCCGTCGTTTTCAGGAGGAGTTCTTTACGCCATCGGGTCGTCTGGCGGCCAGAACGCAAACCGCGCATATTCTGGCACTGTACTTCAATCTGGTCCCTGACGAATTCCGCCAGCGCACCACCGATACGCTGGTTGAATTGCTCAACGAGCACGACGGGCATCTGGTGACCGGCTTCGTCGGCACGCCGTATTTCTGTCACGCACTCAGCCAGAATGGCCGTACTAAAGAAGCCTGGAATTTACTGCTGAAAGAGGATTTCCCTTCGTGGCTGTATCAGGTGAAAGCCGGTGCCACCACTGTCTGGGAACACTGGGACGGCATCAAACCGGACGGCAGCATGTGGAGCGCGGACATGAATTCCTTCAATCACTACGCTTACGGCGCGGTGGGGGAATGGCTCTACCGCGTGGCGGCAGGGATTGAAGCTGATGAGGAACAGCCCGGATTCAAACACGTCATCATCAAACCGCAGACCGGCGGCGGCCTGAGCTGGCTGGATACCCGTTATCAGTCAATCTATGGTGCGATTGGGGTACGCTGGGAAGTGAGTGATCAGCAGGTGATTCTTAAGGTCAGTATTCCGGCCAATACCACCGCCACACTTGTCCTGACGGACGGTCAAAGCTTGCAGGAAACGGATGGGATTGATTTTGTGCGCTGTGCTGACGGGTATACCGCTGAGGTGGGATCGGGGGAATATCGGGTGGAATACCGGTTAGTTTAGTGAGGTCGCTTGTTTGCTCCTCCCCCTGCGAAGGGGGAGGTCGGGAGGGGGTTTAGCAGACAAAACGGCCGTCAAAGCACAGGTTAACTTTTTGATTTGTCTGTGATACCCCACCCCAACCCTCCCCTTCGCAGGGGAGGGAGCCGACCGCGTTTTTTTCTCAACTCACAGTTTAAAAATTCAAGACTCCGGCTCGGTCTTCTTCCCCGCCAGCATGGCTAAAAAGTCATATTTAGCCTGTAACTCTTTCTCTGCCGCCGCATACAACATCTCTGCTACTTCCGGCTGTTGGGAGTTCAGTCTTCTGAACCGTTGTTCATTATTGAGCGTATCGGTCAGCCCGCTGGAAGGCGGTCTTGAATCGAGGGCCAGTGCCGGTTTGCCTTCTTCGACACGACGCGGATCGAAGCGGTACAGTGGCCAGAAACCGGTGGTAGTCAGTTGTTTCATCTGGTCGTGACTGAGCGCCAGATCATAGCCGTGTTCCTCACACGGGCTGTACGCGATAATCAGCGACGGCCCCGGATAAGCTTCGGCTTCCTGAATGGCTTTGACGGTCTGGTTAAGCTGCGCGCCGAGTGAAATCTGCGCCACATACACATGACCGTACATCATCATGCTCACTCCCAGGTCTTTGCGTGATTTGCGTTTTCCCTGTTCTGCGAATTTCGTGACTGCACCGAGCGGAGTCGCTTTCGACTGCTGTCCGCCGGTGTTGGAATAACACTGGGTATCGAGCACCAGCACGTTGACGTTTTCGGTCAGGCTTAAGACGTGATCCAGGCCGCCGAAACCAATGTCATACGCCCAGCCGTCACCGCCAATCAGCCAGATGGATTTATCCACCAGATAATCGGCGTCGGTGGCTAACTGACGCGCATCCGGCGTGTCGATGTCTGCCAGAATTTTACGCAGTGCCGTGACATGCCCGCGTTTCACTTCAGGCGTGGACGTGTCATTGCGCAGGCCACCGAGGACGTCCGCCGGAATATGTTCCGCCAGCGATGCAACCAGACGCAGCACGCGGCGGCGGTGCTGATCCACCGTCAGACGAAAGCCCAGCCCGAACTCGGCGTTGTCTTCAAACAGCGAATTTGCCCATGCCGGACCGCGACCTTCGGCGTTAGTGGTGTACGGCGTTGAAGGCAGATTACCGCCATAAATAGACGAACAGCCGGTGGCATTGGCGATCAGCAAACGGTCGCCATAAAGCTGGGTCAGCAGTTTGATGTAAGGCGTTTCACCACACCCGGAGCAGGCACCGGAATACTCGAACAGCGGGGTGATCAGCTGAGACGTGCGGATATCAATGCGTTCCAGCGTGGTTTTATCAATCTCCGGCAGTTTGAGGAAGAAATCGTAATTGGCGCGTTCTTCTTCCAGATGTTCGATGCGATCCGCCATATTAATGGCCTTGATGGACGGATCCTGACGGTCTTTCGCCGGACACACTTCAACGCACAGATTACAGCCGGTGCAGTCTTCCGGTGCGACCTGCAACACGTACTTCTGACCGCGCATGTCGCGGGATTTCACATCCAGCGATTGCAGGGCAGACGGCGCATCTGCCATAAATTCCGGCTGAACCACTTTGGCGCGGATCGCCGAGTGCGGACAGGCGGCGACGCAATGATTGCACTGGGTACACAAATCCGGTTTCCAGATCGGCACTTCTTCGGCAATGTTGCGTTTTTCCCATTGCGTGGTGCCAGTCGGCCAGGTGCCGTCCGGCGGGAACGCGGAAACTGGCAGGGCATCGCCAAGACCGGCCAGCATGGTAGCGGTGACAGTTTTGACGAAATCCGGCGCGGCGTCGGAAACAATCGGCGGGCGTTTGCGCGGATTTTCAGGGATCGCCTGCAGCGGCACGGAGACCAGTTCTTCCCGCGTAGCGGCCAGCGCCATCCAGTTGCGGGTGACGATCTCTTCGCCTTTGCTGCGGTAACTGCGGGCAATCGCGCCCTGCAATTCGGCGAGCGCCTGTTCGCCCGGCAGGATCTGCGTCAGGTGGAAGAACGCCATCTGCATGACGGTGTTAATGCGCGCGCCGAGTTTGCATTCGCGGGCAATTTTGGCAGCGTTAATCACATAGAAACGGGCTTCGCGCTGGATAAGTGTCGCCTGCACTTCCAGCGGTAAACGCACCCAGACTTCATCAGCGCTGAACGGCGTATTGAGCAGGAAAATCCCGCCCGGACGCAGGCGTTCTGCCATCTGATACAGATCGATAAACTGCCACTGGTGACAGGCAACGAAATGCGCCTGACTCACCAGATACGCGGATTTGATCGGCTTTTCACTGACGCGCAGATGCGACACCGTCAGGCCACCGGCCTTTTTGGAGTCGTAGACAAAATAACCCTGCGCATACATCGGCGTGCTGTTGCCGATAATTTTGATATTGTTTTTGGTGGCCGACACCGAACCGTCACTGCCCAGCCCGTAGAACAGGGCCTCGAGCGACGCGTGCTGCGGCAACGCTTCTTCCACCACCGGCAGGGAAAGGCCGGTGACGTCGTCATAAATGCCGACGGTAAAGCGCGGACGCGGCTGGCTGAGCGACAGTTCGCGGAACACCGACAGCACGCAATCCGGCCCGAATTCTTTCGAGGATAATCCGTAACGGCCGCCGCTCACTTTTGGCAGTGAATCGCGTTCGCCACGGGAATAGGCTTCGGCCAGCGCGGTCATCACGTCGAGGTATAACGGTTCAGCCAGCGCGCCCGGCTCTTTGGTGCGATCCATCACCGCGATGCTTTTCACACTTTGTGGCAGCACGGACAGCAAATGTCCGGCGCTGAACGGACGGTACAGCCGGACCTTCAGTACGCCGACTTTTTCGCCACGGGCATTCAGGGTTTCAATCACTTCTTCGGCGGTGCCGATGCCGGAACCCATCAGCACAATCACCCGTTCGGCTTGCGGATCGCCAACATATTCGAACGGCTTATATTCACGGCCGGTCAGGACGGCAAAAGCATTCATCGCATCAATGACGTGCTGGCAGGTGGCGTTGTAATACGGATTGGTGGCTTCGCGGGACTGGAAATAAGTGTCCGGGTTGGCGGAGGTGCCGCGGATCACCGGATGGTCCGGCGACAGAGCACGGGCGCGATGCGCATCAATCTGCGCCTGCGGCAACATCTGCTGGAGCGTGTCATCACTGAGCGGGGCAATTTTGTTGATTTCGTGCGAGGTCCGGAAACCGTCGAAGAAATGAATAAACGGCACGCGGCTGTTGAGACTGGCAACCTGAGAAATCAGCGCGAAATCCTGCGCTTCCTGCACGCTGGCGGCAGAGAGCAGGGCGCAACCGGTCTGGCGTACGGCCATCACATCCGAATGATCGCCAAAAATGGACAGCGCGTGGGTGGCTACGGTGCGCGCAGCGACATGCAGCACGAACGGCGTCAGTTCACCGGCCAGCTTGTACAGCGTCGGGATCATCAGCAACAGACCCTGAGACGAGGTGAACGAGGTCGACAGTGCGCCGGTCTGCAACGCGCCATGCACCGTGGAAATCGCACCGGCTTCCGACTGCATTTCCATTACCGTCGGGACATCGCCCCACAAATTTTTCTTCCCTTCGCCTGACCAGGCACCGGCAATTTCGGCCATGGTTGAACTGGGGGTGATCGGGTAGATAGCAATCACTTCGTTGGTACGATAAGCCACGGAAGCGACTGCATTATTACCATCAGTGGTGATCATGGAATACCTTTTTTGCTTTGCTCACAATGGCAGCCAGCGGAAAAGTCGGTTGCTGGCGGGAATGTTAAAAGCTTAGCAGAGGGCGGATTAATCGATTTATCCTGATTGTGTGCAGGGCTATTTCGGCTGATATTTTAAGCGGTTACTGAATAACCCAAGGCACTGGGATTATTATTAGCTGCCGTGCAGAAGCCGGTTCGGGACAGCGGCTAAATAGGGGCGTGAAGGGCGCGCGTGATGATTAATGAATATCTTTCGACAAATTCAGTCAGCATATAAGCGCCTTATCATTATATTTTTCCGCGAATGCAGCGGGAAAAGCGGTTAATTACTGTTGGTTTTATGCGTTAAAGAAATAACCGGCCGAAATAAAATGTGTCTGAGTGTTTAAATTTGAGATTATTTTAGGAAAAAGTTGATGTTATTTTGCCGAAAGGCTCGACGCAGGCGAAAAACGTCGGATATGATGGCGATTCGCAAAAAAATCCCCGTCATATTCAGGAGCAGGACAGATGATCACTGCGTTTCGCGTGTTACTGGCCGCCGGTGTGCTGGTGTTAGCCGCATGCAGCAGCCACGACGATTCGGCTGACGTTCCACAAAAAGGCAACAGCGTTAATATCGGGCAACGTATCGTTAATATGGATAGCCCGGCGTATGCAGCCTGTTCGATGGCGGGCGGGCAATTACGGATGGCACCGCAACTTGATGGCAGCCGCGTCGGTATGTGTTCGATGGCTAATGGTCGTCAGTGCTCGGAAAGTGCTTTGATGCAGGGTGTGTGTAAAGCCTGATAAGCGCCAGACAGTCGTCTGGCGTTTTTGCAGTTAATGTGGCAATAAATTTACATCCGGTCTTTCAGACGATAAATCAACTGGTGTTTACCTTGCGTCAGGGTCAGTTTGTTTTCCTGCAAGGTCAGCGCCGCGCCGTTATTAAGCACATCGCTGATCACGTGATCCCACTTATTCAGGTTTTCATCCGGGCACATCATCATGGTGGATGCC
Source organism: Rahnella sp. CG8 (assembly GCF_023701875.1). Taxonomy (NCBI): domain Bacteria; kingdom Pseudomonadati; phylum Pseudomonadota; class Gammaproteobacteria; order Enterobacterales; family Yersiniaceae; genus Rahnella; species Rahnella sp. CG8. Next base: position 31,589 of record NZ_JABAED010000014.1, on the reverse strand, counting down.
AGTCCTTTCACGGTCAGCACGTTGTTTTGCAACTGGCCCTGACCCATGAAGTTATTACACATTTTTCCCGAAACGTGCATGTTTGAGCCGAACTCAATGTCCGGAATGCGCCCTTGCGCGGCAGGAACCGTCTGACCATCGACGCTCAGCAACTCAAAACGGTGATGCTGCAAATCGGTCTGTTTAACGGCGGTATTCTGATTCATGCTGCACGCCCCCAGGGTCATCGCGGCGGCCAGAACAAACAGTGACTTCTTCATCTTCTCTCCTGAGAAATATTCCTTTGGCATTCGCCATGTCGATATATTCAACTGACTTATGCGATATTTGTTGGCGTATTATAGCGTGAATGAATGGGACTTAAAACCTTGTCCGTCTTTATCCCGTCTTTATCCCGTCATCTCCCGATCATAAAAGCGTCATTTTAGCCCGATAGGTTATGCCCATCATCGGTCAGAGAGACTTACAGCGGCATGAGCTACCTATCACTGCATCACATCCGGAAATCCTGGGGGACGAAAGTGGCCCTCAATGACATCAGTTTTGATGTGGAAGAGGGTGATTTTATTGCCTTGCTCGGTCCTTCCGGCTGCGGAAAATCGACGTTATTACGCACCATCGCCGGGCTGGAAACGGCGGAAAGCGGTACGTTGTATTTTCAGCAATCCGATGTCACGTCGCTGGCACCCTCGCAGCGTAAACTGTCGATGGTGTTTCAGTCTTACGCGTTATTCCCGCACATGAATGTGCGCGAAAATCTGCTTTTCGGCCTGCGTGCGCGTGGCGAAGACAAGCGTCATTTTGCATCGCGGCTGGCGGACGTCAGCAGGCTGATGGAACTGGAGCCGCTGCTCGACCGCTTACCTTCGCAGCTTTCCGGCGGTCAGCAACAGCGCGTGGCGCTGGGCCGGGCGGTGATTGCCAACAACAGGCTGTGCCTGATGGACGAACCGCTTTCCAATCTCGACGCCAAACTGCGCCAGAGTATGCGCCGCGAAATCCGTGCAATTCAGAAGAAGCTCGGCCTGACCTTATTGTATGTCACGCACGATCAGACCGAAGCGATGAGCATGGCGGACAAAATCATTTTGCTCAACGATGGCCGCATCGAGCAACACGACACCCCGGATAACCTTTATAACAACCCGACCAGCATTTTTGCCGCGCAATTTATCGGTGCGCCGCCAATGAATATTCTGCCGCTCGAACGCCGCGGGCAGCATCACTATCTCGCCGGTACGCCGCTGCCGGTGGTGGAAAACCTCAACGAAAACGCCCTGAGTCTCGGCCTGCGCGCCGAAGATATTCAGCTGATTTCGCCTGAACACGCCAGCCTGACCGCCCGGGTGGTCAGCCATGAATACATGGGGGCGGACACCCTGGTGGCCTGCGCACTTGCCGGATATCCCGAGCTAATGACCGTGAAAGTCGCGGGCATGAAACGCTTTGCTGATGGTCAGAGGGTCGGTCTGCAATGGACCACGGGCGCACAATATTTTTTCATTACAGCAGACGGAAAACGCTGCTTCCACGCTGAGCAATCCTGTTTACCGTCAGATCACAGAGTTGCCGTGTAGTTGTCATTTTTTGCCGTTATTCACTTTTATTGACTCATACAACGCCTATTGCCGAAGGGAAAACTATGTCATCTGTTCACCGTTTTTCACGTCTCGCTACCGCCGTTCTGCTCATCTCCTGCACCTCTGCTTTTGCGGCAGAACCGGTGAAATTACAAATGTATTACCCGATTGCTGTCGGCGGGAAAATCAGTCATACGGTGGATACTCTGGTGGAAGATTTCCAGAAAACACATCCTGATATCAGCATTCAGCCGGTGTATACCGGTGATTACGCCACCACAGTGACCAAAGCGCTGACGGCGTTTCGTGGCGGCAATGCCCCGCAAATTGCGGTGATCGGCGATATTGAAGCGTATTCCCTGATCGACGCGGGCGCGATTTTGCCGGTCAGCGATCTGGCGAATGACGCAGACGGTAAAAAATGGATCGACGGCTTCTATCCGGCCTTTATCCGCCACATTCAGGGCAAAGTCTGGAGCATTCCGTTTCAGCGTTCGACGGTGGTGTTGTACTGGAACAAACAGGCGTTTGAGAAGGCGGGTCTGAATGGCGACACGCCGCCTGCCAGCTGGCAGCAGGTGGTCGATTTCGGCAAAAAACTGGTGGTGCGTGACGGTTCTGAAGTGAAGCAGTGGGGCATTGAAATCCCGTCCACGCCGAACGGTTACTGGAATTTCCAGGGGATTGCGGCCACCAACGGCAGCCATCTGGATAATGGCAAAGGCACGGCAGTGACATTTGACACACCCGCCAATGTGGAAGCCCTGCAATGGCTGACCGATTTGTCGCAGAAAGAAGCGGTGTCACCGAAGGGCACCATCGCCTGGGGCACCACACCGCAGGACTTTATCGACGGCAAAACGGCGATGATGGTCACGACGACCGGCAATCTGACGACCGTGCGTGAGAACGCGAAATTCCCGTTCGGTGTGGCGATGCTGCCGGAGAAAACCCAGCGTGGCAGCCCGACCGGCGGCGGTAATCTTTACGTCTTCAAAAACACCACGCCGGAACAACAGAAAGCGGCACTGGAATTTATCCGCTGGGTTTCTGCCCCTGAACAGGCGGCGCGCTGGAGTATCGCCACCGGTTATGTCGCGACATCGCCTGCTGCGTGGGAAACCCCGGTCATGCAGGATTATGTGAAACAGGTGCCGCAGGCGCTTGTGGCCCGCGAACAACTGAAATATTCGCAGCCGGAACTCTCGACCTATAACAGTGTGCAAATTCAGGAACTGATGAACCACGCGATTGAAGCTGCGGTCACACAGGCAAAAACGCCGGCAGACGCGCTGAGTTCGGCGCAGAAACAGGCTGACCGCCTGCTGAAACCGTATCAGTAAGCGCGAAAGGAACAGCATGAGCACATTTCACGCGGTTCTTCCGGCCACCCGCACACGCGGGTTGTCATTACAACTTTACGGCTATCTGTTGCTGCTGCCCGCGCTGGGCTTTCTGCTGCTGTTTACCCACTATCCGGCGCTGGCAACGGTGTGGGAAAGTCTGTTCAGCGCTGCCCGCAGCGGGCATCCGCCGCAGTTTGTCGGGCTGGATAACTACCGTGCGCTGCTGGACGACGACGTGTTTATGTTGTCGTTACGCAACAATCTGCTCTACGCCCTTATCACCATCCCGCTGTCGGTTGTCCTTGCGCTGCTGATGGCGCTGGCGGTCAACCGTCGTCTGCGCGGCAATGCGCTGACCCGCGCCGCTTTCTTTATTCCTTCGCTGCTGCCGATGGTGGCGATTGCCAATCTGTGGCTATTTTTCTATACGCCGCAACTCGGTTTGCTCAACAAAATGCTGGCGCTCTTTTCGCTACCCGCGGTCAACTGGCTGGGTGAACCGGGCACGGCACTCTACAGCCTGATGGCAGTTTCAGTCTGGCGCGAGGCCGGGTTCTTCATGATTTTCTACCTTGCCGCATTACAGCAAATCGACCCGCGGCTGGCCGAAGCGGCAGAAATCGAAGGGGCATCACGGCGCTATTTCTTCCACCGGGTACAGTGGCCGCTGCTGATGCCAACCACATTATTCGTGCTGATCAACGCCTCGATGAATGCATTCAGGATTGTCGATCAGGTGATTGCGATGACCAATGGCGGGCCGAACAACAGCACCAGTTTGCTGCTGTTTTACATCTACCGCACGGCGTTCAGTTACTGGGATTTACCGGCTGCGTCGGCAATGACCGTGGTGTTACTGGTGATCCTCGCTGTCATCGCGCTGATTAAATTCAACCTGCTGGATAAAAGGGCGCATTATCAGTGAAACCGTTTTCTTTCAGCCGCCTGATCCTGAATCTCGCCATCTGGCTGGCGGCGTTACTGTGGTTTTTACCGGTGCTGGTCGCGGTCTGGGTGGCGATTCATCCGGCGTCAGTGCAGGGCAGTTTTTCGCTGTTTGCGCCGCTGACTTTTCAGAATTTCATCAACGCCTGGCAGGCGGCACCTTTCGCGCGCTACTTCATGAACACTACTTTACTGGTGATGATGATTGTGGTGTGCCAGCTGATTCTGGCGACGCTGGCGGCTTACGCGCTGGTGCGGTTTAAACTGAAAGGGGCAGGCTTTATCTTCGCGCTGATTTTGCTGCAACTGATGATAAGCCCCGATGTGCTGATCCTGAACAACTACAAAACCATTGGCGCGCTCGGGTTGCGTGACACGCTGGCGGGCATCGCGCTGCCGTATTTTGCCTCGGCGTTTGCCATTTTCCTGCTGCGCCAGACGTTTAAAAGTATTCCGCTGGTGCTGGAAGAAGCCGCCATTGTGGAAGGCGCCAGCCGGTTTTATATCCTGCGCAAAATCTATATCCCGCTGGCGAAACCGATTTATGTCGCTTTTGCACTGGTTTCCATCAGCTTCCACTGGAACGATTTTCTCTGGCCGTTAGTGATCACCGATTCCGTCAAAGTGCGGCCGGTGACGGTCGGACTACAGTTGTTTTCCGCGCCGGAGCAGGGCGTGCAATGGGCGCTGATCAGTGCCGCCACCCTGATGACCGTGTTGCCACTGCTGGTGTTATTTCTGATATTTCAGCGTCAGTTTGTTCAATCCTTTATGCGGGCAGGGATCCGTTAAGATCCCGACAGGAGAATGTTATGGCCGTCACCACTTTATCCCCTTTGATATCCGAACGGCAGGCGCTGGCGCTGGGCAACGTGAGTGCATTTTATCAGTTGCCGGACGTTCACGATGGGCTGGTCACTGGCACACGGCTGCGCTTCGGGCTGATTGCCGACCCGCAGTATGCGGATGCCGAACCCCAAAAAATCCGTTATTACCGCAACAGCCTGAATAAACTGGCCACCGCCATCAATGAGCTTAATGATCTCAAACTCGATTTTGTGGTCACGCTGGGTGATCTGGTGGACCGCGACTGGAGCAGTTTTCAGGCCGTTCTTGCCCGTTATGAGGCGCTGCGCCACCCGCATGCGGCGGTGATCGGCAACCACGACGCGCAGGTGATTTCCGAGCATCTCGGGGCGCAGAAACCGGCCATCGGTTTACCGAAAAGTTATTATTCGTTCAGTTTGCCGGGCTATCGTTTTCTGGTCATCGACGGTAACGACGTCAGTTTGTATTGCAACCACGCCAATGCCGATGACCGCCAGTTAGCAGAATATATGCTGGAAGAACTGACAGAATGTCAGCAGTCGCAGGCGCAGCCCTGGAACGGTGCGGTCGGGCCGAAACAGCTTGAATGGATTGAGAAAAACCTGCTTGAGGCGCGTGAGCAGTGCGAGGTGGTACTGGTTTTCGGCCATTATCCGCTGACACCGGTTAACAGCCACAACCTGTGGAATTGTGAAACGCTGGTGGAATTGCTGTGCCGGTACGACGTTCGCGCCTATTTCGCCGGTCACGATCACCGTGGCGGTTATGACCGTGTAGACAATACTGATTTTATTACGCTGAAAGGTATGGTCGACGGCGAAAGCAGCCTGCCATTTTCCTCGGTCACGCTGGCTGATGATGTCCTGACCCTCACCGGCTACGGCCCGGAAATCAGCCGGGTGCTGAGCCGCTGAGTGTGTTGCAGCGCAGATGCAGAAAGTAAAAAGGCTCACCGGAGTGAGCCTTATAATGATGATGCTGATTACGTGATTAAAGCAGGTTCGGGCAGACCACACCTTTCGACAGCTGATCAATATTCAACAACGTCGTTTCTGAAATGCTGGTCAGTGCGTCGCTGGTCAGGAAGGCCTGATGGCCGGTGAACAGCACGTTGTGGCAGGACGACAGACGACGGAAGACGTCATCAAGGATCACTTCGTTAGAATTGTCTTCGAAGAATAAATCGCGTTCATTCTCGTAAACGTCCATGCCCAGTGCGCCGATTTTTTGCTTTTTCAGGGCATCGATAGCGGCAGTGGCATCCAGTAATCCGCCACGGCTGGTGTTGACGATCATCACACCGTCTTTCATTTTGGAGAAGGCTTCTGCATTAAGCAGATGATGATTTTCCGGTGTCAGCGGGCAGTGCAGCGAAATGACATCGGATTCGGCATACAGCGTATCCAGGTCGACATACTCCGCGCCGAGTTCGAGGGCCAGCGGGCTGGGATACGGATCAAACGCCAGAATGCGCATGCCGAAACCTTTCAGGATCCGCATCGTCGCCACGCCAATTTTACCCGTACCGATAATACCGGCGGTGCGCTGATACATGTTAAAACCGATCAGACCTTCCAGCGAGAAGTTGGCTTCACGCGTGCGTTGATAAGCGCGATGGATGTGGCGGTTAAGACACATCATCATTCCCACTGCATGCTCAGCCACCGCTTCCGGCGAATAAGCCGGTACGCGCACCACCGAAATTCCCAGTTCTTTTGCGGCATCTAAATCGACATTGTTAAAGCCCGCACAGCGCAGTGCCAGCGTTTTAATGCCCAGAGAGGCCAGTTCCTGCAGCACTTCGCGGCCGCCATCGTCATTCACGAAAAGGCAGACTGCATCGGCACCTACCGCCGTTTTCGCTGTTTGCGGGGTCAGCAGAAAGTCGAAAAATTCCAGTTCATAGCCATAATGCGCGTTGACCAGTTCCAGATATTTCCGGTCGTAATTTTTAGTACTGTAGACAGCCACTTTCATGGTGTTTCTCCGCAGTGAGTTTGAATCTCTGGCGAAACGGCTTCCGCATGTTTTATAAGGAATAAACAGTTTCAGAAACAATTCGCAATATGCCATCAAACTAGCAGAGCGCAGGAAGGCAGACAATTTATCCTGTGCTATTTGATTCAGGTGCTCTGGCATTCCTGTCATCAGTTGTTACGCTAATTATGATATCTTGCGGGCGTTTAGATCATTTAGTGAAGCATAAGACAAGGCAAGTCATGAGGAACGGACTGAAGAAAAGCGCGCAGATACTCCTGAGTATAGTGGTGATTATTGCGCTGCTGTTGTGGGTGTTATGGAAAACCGTGCCGCGCTGGTTGCCCGTTGTTGCCAGCCACTGGTTGCCGGGCGGAACCCAACTGGTGCTGAGTGGTTCTCCGCACTGGTCGCACGGCGTCCTGCAACTGCCGGGCGTGCGCTATCAGGCCGGGGACTGCACGCTCGCGACGGCACGAAATGCCCGCCTCAGTCATAACACCGGCCAATGGGCGCTGAAGCTTGATGCGCTGACGGTCGATACCGCCTGTCTGGCAAAACTGCCCAAAAGCGAAAGTCAGTCAACGCTTTCCCTCGCAGAGATACAGCAACTCCTGCCTGCCGGTGACGTCAGTATCGGCCAGCTTTCTGTAACGCCGTGGCAGCATTACGCCGCCAGTGTGCAGCTCAGTAATCTGGACGGCGTACAACATCTTTCTGTGAATGGCGATGCCCTGAAACTTGACGCGGTGCTTGACGGTAACCGTCAGCTTGCCATCCGTTCATTCAGTCTGACGCCGCCGGGCAGTACGCAGCCGGTGACGCTCAGCGGTAAACTGCTGCTGCCAGCGAATCTCGATCATCTGCCTGAATCCGGCGAACTGCACGCCGAAATGCAAACGGCGCAGGTGCCTCAGCCGCTGGACATTACGCTGAGCTGGCAGGCAACCGACGGTATTCTGACGCTGACCGAAAAGGGCAGTGATCAGCCTCTGGCGATGCTGCCATGGAAACTCAACAATAACGAATTACAGATCACGCAGGGACAATGGCGCTGGCCTTATGCCGCACAACCCCTGGCAGGGGGCGTAAATCTGACGCTCAGCGACTGGTCACCGGCGTTTGATCAGACCCACATTACCGCAAGGCTGAATGTGCTGACGCAGGGCCACAACGGCAAGGCCAACGTGGTGCTGACGCTCGGGCCGGGACGCATTGGTTTACTCGACAGCGATTTAGGTTTCCGCCTGACCGGTCAGGCAAATTTACAGACCACGTCTCTGAGTGCGTCATTGCCCGGTCAGCTCAGCGGCTCGGTGCTTAACCCGACGCTTTCATTGCGCAGCGGTTCGCTGTTACGGGCGTGGGGTAAGCCGACGCCGGAACTGACCATCAGCGATGCGCGCTGGCCACTGGCGGGGGTCAAAGTCTCCGCAGAGGGCGTGAGCGGGCCGTTGCAAGCGATCCTCAAAGCACGTCACAGTTTCTGGGGCGCGTTTGATCTGCATCTCAGCGGGAAATCGCTGGCGTTCTGGCCTGACATTGGGTTGTGGAATTTCAATTACTGGGGCAACGGGCATCTGCCGCCACTGAACGGCCGCTGGGACATGTCTGGCAAAGGCCAGTGGCACGACAATCTGATCAGCATTAATTCGCTCTCGACGGGCTTTGACCGCCTGCATTACGGGCTGGCAGATGTCGATGCGCCGCGCCTTACGCTCGAACACCCTTTGATCTGGAAACGTCCGCCATCCGCCCGCTTCAAACCGCAGTATCCTGATGAGCCAACGGCGTTTAAAGGGGACATCAGACTGGTGGCGAAGAAGATTTCGCTGGCGAACGGCGGCTATCTGCCGCCCGCCACGCTGACGTTACAGCTCAGCGGTGGCAGCCCGGACAGTTTCATCATGCGCGGGATGCTGGATGCCAAACCGATCGGCCCGATCCGGCTCAACGGGCGCTGGGATGGCGAACGTCTGCGCGGGGAAGGCTGGGGGCCGACACAGCAACTGACCGCGTTCCAGCCGCTTCTCACGCCGGATCTGAACATCAAATTACGTGAAGGCACCTTCTACGCGCAGTCGGCATTTTCGGCCGCGCGCGGGCAGGGATTTGTCGCGGGGGGGCACTGGGTGGTGAAAAACGGGGGCTTCTGGATGCAAGACGGCGACCTGAGCGGGCTGGATTTCAGCCTGCCGTATCGCCTTCAGGATCAGGTCTGGCAGCTCGGCGTGAAAAAGCCGGTGACGCTGCGTATCGGCGAAGTGAACAATCTGGTCAAAATGCAGAACGTGACGGCCGATTTACAGGGACATTATCCGTGGAGTGAACAAACGCCACTGACCCTGAGCAATCTGGGCGTCGATATATTGCGTGGTCATCTCAGTTTGTCGGCGCTGCGTATGCCGCAGCATGATGCGGCCGTGCTGAAGCTGGAAAAGATCAATCTCAGCGAACTGTTTACGGCGCTGAAACCCAAGCAACTGGCGATGTCCGGTGTGATTTATGGTGAGTTGCCGCTGTATGTGGAAAATCCGCAGTGGATCATCCATAACGGTTGGATCAGAAACGATGGCAGCCTGACGCTGCGCCTCGACCCGCAATTTGCCGATGCAATGGCCAGCGGCAATTTCGCCAACAATATGGTCATTGGCCTGCTGCGCTATCTGGAAATCAGCCGTTCCGATGCGCAGGTCAGTCTGGATAATCTTGGTGTGCTGACCATGAAGGCTAAAGTTGACGGTGTGAATTACACCGACACGACGCACGGTGGCGATAAAGAAAAACGTGAAATTGTCCTCAATTATTCCCATGAGGAAAATATCTATCAGCTTTGGCGCAGTTTGCGTTTTGGCGACAATCTTCAGGAATGGCTGCAACAGCAGATGTCTTTGCCTGCTGATGCGCTGTCAAAAAATCCGTCTGCGGCGGGACAGAAAAAGGATCCAACAGTGAGGAAGGAACAATGAAATTGCGAATTGTCGGCCCGGGCGTGGCGCTTTGCGTAATGATGCTCAGCGGTTGCGTGCCGCGTATCGAACTGGCCGCGCCGAAAGAGCCGATCACCATCAACATGAACGTGAAAATCGAACACGAGATCCATATCAAAGTGGATAAAGACGTGGAAAATCTGTTGAAGAATCAAAGCGATTTATTCTAGGGGCCACTATGTCCGCGATATTTTTCAATAAAAACAGCATCAGGAGAATCAGCCTGATGTTACTGACGGGTGGTTTACTGTTTTGCAGTCAGGCGTTCGCGTTAACGCTCAATGAAGCCAAACAGCAAGGGCGCGTGGGCGAAACCTTGTCCGGCTATCTGGCACCGCTGAAACAAGACGCCGACAGTGTCGCGCTGGCGACAAAAATTAACGAGGGGCGCAAACAGCAATACGAACAGGTGGCGCGGGACAATAACGTCAGCACCGACGATGTGGCAAAACTCGCCGGACAAAAGCTGGTCGCCCGTGCCGGGAAGGGCGAATACGTCCGTGGCATAAATGGTAAGTGGTTGCAGAAGTAAGCAGAGGATCGCAGGCAAAAAAAAGCGCGCCTTTCAGCGCGCAATAGCTTTATCACAACATCATCTGAGCGGAACGGACAGATTCTTAAGTGAATGGGTGCTCAGATTGTGATAACGATAATTATGCAGCAGCCAGTTCTTTGATGGCGGCATCGATTGCTGCTTTCGCATCAGTCTGTGCTTTGGTCGCCACTTCAGGACCGTAAGCAATACCTTCCGCGTAAACGAATTCTACGTCGCTCATCCCCAGGAAGCCCAGGAACAGAGACAGGTATGGGGCAACCAGGTCGCTTGGGGTGTCTTTATGAATACCACCACGGCTGGTCAGAACGATAACGCGTTTACCTTTCACCAGGCCTTCAGGGCCTTTCTCGGTGTATTTGAACGTCACGCCAGCACGGGCAACCAGGTCGAAATACGTTTTCAGCTGAGTCGGGATGTTGAAGTTGTACATGGGTGCAGCGATAACAATCACGTCATGCGCCTGCAGTTCGTCAATCAGGGTGTTAGACAGCGCCAGTGCTTCTTCCTGACGTGGCGTCAGCGGAGCATCGGAAGGACGCAGTGCGCCAACCAGTTCGCCATCTAATACAGGGACTGGGTTAGCCGCCAGGTCACGAACTGTCACGGCAGAACCGCTGTTTGCAGACTGATACTGTGCAATCAGGTAATCGGCCAGTTGGTTTGACTGAGAGAAGTTAGCCAGAATGCTTGATTTCAGAACGAGTACTTTGCTCATTAGTGAGTTCCTTAACTGTGTGATACATAGGGAATGGTTTTTTATAACCAGAACGTCCCCCGAATGGAACTTACTTTATTCACAAAGCTTATTCAGTGATAGCGCAATATTTAGAGACCTATCATCGATTTTTTTGAACAACTTAAATCCTGTGGCGTAATCACCCGTTTTCAGCATGTTCAATACCTTGTGTTAACATAGACACAAGCAGGCAAGGCTTAAACCTTCCTCATCACCCATTCAGATTCAGCTGGCGCAGACGTTTTGCTCTCCGGCTGACATGCAACAAGGAATTGTGAACGTGAAATCACCGCTCGCGGCATTATCAGCGCAGTTAGACGGGCTGATGCTACGTGACCGGCAACGCCTGCAACGCCGTTTGCAGGGTGCCAGAAAGATTGATAAACCTGAAGCACTCGACGCGTTAAGTGCTGAAATCCAGACCGCCATCAACGAGAGCCTGAAAAAAGTCAGTGCCCGTGAAGCCTCACGGCCAAAAATCAGCTATCCGGAAAACTTGCCGGTCAGCCAGAAGAAAGAAGACATCTATAACGCTATCCGCGATCACCAGGTAGTGATTGTCGCAGGTGAAACCGGCTCCGGTAAAACCACACAGATCCCGAAAATCTGTATGGAACTCGGTCGCGGGATTAAAGGCGTGATTGGTCATACTCAGCCGCGACGTCTGGCGGCGCGTACTGTGGCCAACCGTATTGCCGATGAGCTGGATACCACGCTGGGTAACACGGTCGGTTATAAAGTTCGCTTTAACGATCAGGTCAGTGAAAACACCCTCGTTAAGCTCATGACCGACGGTATCTTGCTGGCGGAGATCCAGCAGGATCGCATGCTGATGCAGTACGACACGCTGATCATCGATGAAGCGCATGAACGCAGCCTGAATATCGACTTTATCCTCGGTTACCTGCGTCAGTTGCTGCCAAAACGCCCCGATCTGAAAGTCATTATTACCTCGGCGACTATCGATCCGCAGCGGTTCTCGCGTCATTTTAATCATGCACCGATCATTGAAGTTTCCGGCCGGACGTATCCGGTTGACGTGCGTTATCGCCCGATTGTGGATGACGCAGATGATGTGGATCGTGACCAGTTGCAGGCGATTTTCGATGCGGTCGATGAACTCGGTCGCGAAAGCATGGGCGACATTTTGATCTTCATGAGCGGTGAGCGTGAAATTCGTGATACCGCCGATGCGCTGAACCGTCTGGATTTGCCTCACACCGAGATTTTGCCGCTGTATGCGCGGCTGTCGAACAGCGAGCAGAACCGCGTATTCCAGTCGCACTCCGGTCGCCGTATCGTGCTGGCGACCAACGTCGCCGAAACCTCGCTGACCGTGCCGGGTATCAAATATGTCATTGATCCCGGCACCGCGCGTATCAGCCGCTACAGTTTCCGCACCAAAGTGCAGCGCCTGCCGATCGAACCGGTTTCGCAGGCGTCGGCTAACCAGCGTAAAGGCCGCTGCGGACGTGTTTCCGAAGGTATCTGTATCCGCCTGTATTCCGAGCAGGATTTCCTCTCGCGCCCGGAATTTACCGACCCTGAAATTCTGCGCACCAATCTGGCTTCCGTCATTTTACAAATGACCTCGCTGGGGCTGGGTGATATCGCTGCATTCCCGTTTGTTGAGGCGCCGGACAAACGCAATATTCAGGATGGCGTCCGTCTGCTGGAAGAGCTGAACGCCATTAATAACGCCGTCGATGGTCGCTATACGCTGACACCGCTCGGTCGTCAACTGGCGCAGTTGCCGGTGGATCCGCGTCTGGCGCGCATGGTGCTGGAAGCACAGAAAAACGGCTGCGTACGTGAAGTGATGATCATTACCGCCGCGCTGTCGATTCAGGATCCGCGCGAGCGTCCGATGGAAAAACAGCAGGCGTCCGATGAAAAACATCGTCGCTTTGCCGACAAAGACTCTGATTTCCTGGCATTCGTAAACCTGTGGGATCACCTGCAGGTGCAGCAGAAAGCGCTGTCTTCTGCACAGTTCCGCAAATTGTGCCGCAGCGATTTCCTCAACTATTTGCGCGTGCGCGAGTGGCAGGACATTTACACCCAGTTGCGTCAGGTAGTGAAAGAACTGGGGCTGCCGGTGAACAGCCTGCCTGCTGAATACCGCGAAGTTCATTGCGCATTGCTGACCGGTTTGCTGTCGCATATCGGCCAGAAAGATGCCGATAAGCAGGAATATACCGGTGCACGCAATGCCCGTTTTGCGGTGTTCCCTGGCTCCGGATTATTCAAAAAACCGCCGAAATGGGTGATGGTCGCCGAACTGGTGGAAACCAGCCGCCTGTGGGGGCGTATTGCCGCGCGTATCGAACCGGAATGGATCGAGCCGCTGGCTCAGCATCTGGCGAAAAGCAGTTACAGCGAGCCGCACTGGGAAAAAGCCCAGGGCGCGGTGATGGCGACGGAAAAAGTCACGCTCTACGGCCTGCCGATTGTGGCGGCACGCAGGGTGAATTACGGCACGATTGTTCCGGTCGTGTCACGGGAACTGTTTATCCGGCATGCGCTGGTGGAAGGCGACTGGCAGACCCGTCATGCGTTCTTCCGCGCTAACCTGCGTCTGCGCACCGAGGTCGAAGAACTGGAACACAAATCCCGTCGTCGCGATATTCTGGTTGATGACGAAACCCTGTTCCTGTTCTATGAACAACGCATCGGGCAGGAAGTGGTGTCGGCGCGTCATTTTGATACCTGGTGGAAAACGCAGCCGCAGGACAGCCTGAACTTTGAAAAAAGCATGCTGATCAAAGAGGGCGCGGGCAATATCAGCGCTCACGATTACCCGAATTTCTGGCATCAGGGAAATCTTAAACTGCGCGTGACCTATCAGTTTGAGCCGGGTACCGATGCTGACGGCGTAACGGTACATATTCCTTTACCGCTGCTCAATCAGGTGAGTGAAGAAGGTTTTGACTGGCAGATCCCGGGCATTCGTCGTGATCTGATCATGGCGCTGATTAAATCGCTGCCAAAACCCGTTCGCCGCAATTTTGTGCCTGCGCCAAATTACGCGGATGCCTTGCTCGGGCGCATCAAACCGTTCGAGATGCCGTTGCTGGATGCGATGGAAAAGGAACTGCGGAAGATGAGTGGCGTGACGGTGTCACGCGAAGACTGGCAGTGGGATCAGGTGCCCGATCATCTCAAAATGACGTTCCGCATTGTCGATGATAAAAACAAAACGCTGCGCGAGGGCAAAGACCTGGCCGCGCTGAAATCTGGCCTGAAAGAGCAGGTTCAGCAAACGCTTTCTGCGGTGGCTGATGACGGTATCGAACAACGCGATCTGCATGTCTGGAGCTTTGGTACCTTACCGGAACGCTACGAACAAAAGCGCGGCGGCTATGAAGTAAAAGCTTATCCGGCGATTGTGGATGAGAAAGACAGCGTAGCGATCCGCCTGTTTGACAGTGAACTGGAACAGCAACAGGCAATGCTCAGCGGAATGCGACGTCTGCTGCTGCTGAACATTCCTTCACCGGTCAAATACCTGCATGAGAAGTTGCCGAACAAAGCCAAACTGGGGCTGTATTTTAACCCCTATGGCAAAGTGCTGGATCTGATTGACGACTGCATTTCCTGCGGCATCGACAAACTGATTGCGGAGTCCGGCGGGCTGGTGTGGCGTGAAGAAGATTTCGCAAAACTGCATGAGCACGTGCGCGCCAACCTGAATGATACGGTGGTGCAGATTGCGATTCAGGTGGAGCAAATTCTGACGACCGTTTTCAGCATCAATAAACGGCTGAAAGGACGGATCGATATCAACATGGCGCTGGCGCTTTCAGATATCAAAACCCAGATGTCCGGCCTGATTTATCGCGGTTTCGTGACGCAAAATGGCTGGAAACGTCTGCCGGATACGCTGCGCTATTTGCAGGCCATTGAACGCCGGATGGACAAACTGGCAATGGATCCGCATCGCGACCGCGCGCAGATGCTGAAAGTGGAAAACATCCGGCAGCAATGGCAGCAGTGGTTCAACAAACTGCCGCCGGTGCGTCAGCAAAGTGATGAGGTGAAAGAAATACGCTGGATGATTGAAGAGCTGCGCGTCAGCTATTTCGCTCAGCAACTGGGCACGCCGTATCCGATTTCGGATAAACGGATTTTGCAGACCATGGAGCAACTGGTTTAACCGGTTCTCAAAACTAAAAAACCGCCTGATACACGAAGGCGGTTTTTTTATGCTCTGAAATGGTGATGCTTACGGTTACTGAGCGGGCGTCGTTACCGGCGTGCTCGCACTGATCACACCTGAGGACAGCGTATTCAGGGCATCTCGGATGGCCGGAACGGCCAGCGCACGGTTATCGGCCAGATAACGGTCTTGTGCCGCTGGCGCGGAACTTTGAATTGCCACCAGCGACCAGCCATCGGCATTTTTCAGCAGCAACGGTGAGCCGCTGTCGCCCGGCAAAGTATCGCAGCGATGCGATAACACACCCGGTTGCGCCCATCCGGTGATCAGACAATCCTGATGTACATACAAATCATCCAGATGATCTTCCGGGTATCCGGCCTGGGTCACTTTCCTGCCTTCCTGTTTCAGCAGAGCGGTCAGGTTGTCACGGGAGCCTTCCCACAATGGCAGGGGTTTGATCGGCAATGCCAGTTTTTCATCTGTCAGGCGAACCAGTGCGAAATCAAACGGTGCCGCTTTAGGCGGAACAATCCAGCCATCGCCATCCGCTTTCAGTTTCTTGCCCAATTTCGGATCCACCAGCGTTTGTAATGCGGTGATCTGATATCGCCATTTCTGATCATGAGAAATGAATCTCAGCGCCACGACTTTGTCTATTTTGCCCGGAGGCGCCAGCACACAATGGCCCGCCGTGAGGACAAGATGTTTAGAAATGAGCGTCGCGGTGCATAAATTGCCGCTCTCGGTTTCAATCTGCCCGATGGCCTGCCATGGCCAGTGCGCCGCCGCAGCCACCGGTGTGCGCTGATCGTGACCAAAGAAAAGGGCCGTTTTTTCTTTCATGCTGATGGAAGGTGTGTCGGAATCTGCATCATCAGGAGAGTCTGCATGTACAAGGGCACTGGCGGTAAAACAGAAAAAGCACAAAAACAGCGGTAACGCGATGCGCATAACATTCTGACCTTGAAAACAGGGAGAACCCGGGAAGCCGTAATTATGGAATGATTATAGACGGTTATGTTTCGTGGTGGATATATTTGTCTGGTAACTCAGCCTTTTGAGCCGATGACGGGCGTCATCGCGGGGTATCTCAGAAGTAGAAGAACAGGGTGATCAGACCGCAAAGGATCAGGGAACACAGGGTGATTTCGAACAGGTAGCGGCGCAGCATCTTCCATCAGTACCTCAAGATAGAAAACCGGAGAAAAAAACACCCGGCGAACCGGGTGTTAAATCATCAGTCTTGATAATGGTGAGTAGATACGCTCACAAAGACTTTTACTGACTACTTATGCTGCTGGAGTTGCTTTTGCAGCTGGAGCCGCTTTTTTAGCGTGTTTCACGTGTTTTTTAGCAGCCTGGGCTTTCTGAGCTACTGGTGCAGCTTTCTTAGCATGTTTCACGTGTTTTTTAGCAGCCTGCGCTTTCTGAGCTACTGGAGCCGCTTTCTTAGCGTGTTTCACGTGTTTTTTAGCAGCCTGCGCTTTCTGAGCTACTTTCTTGTGAGTTTTGTGCTTAGTCACATGCTTGGCAGCAGGTGCTGGAGCAGCGGTAGTTGCAGCAGCAGCTGGCGCCGGAGTTGCAGTAGTTTCAGCAGCGAAAGCGACAGAAGACAGACCCATTGCAGCGGCTACAACCAGAGCTAATACTTTTTTCATCTTTAATTCCTCAGAATTTTTGTTTAAGTGTCCACCCCACTGCGGGGCCGGTATGAAGAATACTAGGCGTGTTGGATCTGGTTGTCCGTGAGTGATTGGTTTCGGCGTGTAACGGAATGTACAAAGGAGGGGGGCGTAATAAAATCAGGAAATTACGGTGAAATTGGAGGATATAGCGATGGGGTTGCTACGGGGCAGTGGATCGCGTGTGTGCGTTTAATGCAAACTTCAACTTATTGATTTTGCTTTAAAACCCCACCCCAGCCCTCCCCTTCGCAGGGGAGGGAGCGGACCACGTGTTTGCTCCTCCCCCGGCGAAGGGGGAGGCGGGGAGGGGGTATTAATGGCAACTTCCCTTTTAAAGAAAACTTCAACTTATTGATTTATATTTAAAAAAATCGAAAATGCACGCCTTCCACCTACAAGTATCGCCCTTCAAGATGCGCCCGGAAGAACGCCGGATTCAGCGTTTCGCCTGTCGCATTTTTCATCAGCTGATCTGTCGTGAACCGGCTGCCGTGCTGCCAGATATTCTGTTGCAGCCACTGGAACAGGGCGGTCAGGTCACCGCGGACAATGTCATCCTGCAACGTCGGAATGGCTTTGTTAGCCGTCTGGAACAACTGCGCGGCGTACATCGCGCCGAGGGTATATGTCGGGAAATAACCGAAGCCACCGTCGGTCCAGTGGATATCCTGCATGCAGCCGTCGCGGTAGTTGCCGACAGTGTCGATGCCAAGATATTCCTGCATCTTTCTGTTCCACAGGGCCGGAATATCATCAACTTCTATTTCACCTTCCATCAGCGCTTTTTCGATTTCATAGCGCAGAATGACGTGGGCCGGATAGCTCAGTTCATCGGCGTCGACACGGATAAGGCCCGGCTGGACGTGCTGGTTCAGCTTCATGAAGTTGCTTTCATCCAGCCCTTCACGGTGACCGAATTGCTCGATAACCAGCGGATACACAGATTTCAGGAACGGCTCGCTGCAACCCAGTTGCATTTCAAACAGCAGGCTTTGTGATTCGTGAACACCCATCGAACGGGCGTTGGAAACCGGCTGGCCCAGCCATTCTTTTGGCAGGTTTTGCTCGTAACGTGCATGACCGGTTTCGTGGATAACTCCCATCATGGCGCTGAGGAATTCATTTTCATTGTAACGTGTGGTGATACGTACATCCTGCGGAACCCCGCCACAGAACGGGTGCGCGCTGACATCCAGACGACCGGCATCGAAATTAAAACCCAGTTTACCCATCACTTTCAGACCAAGCTGCCGCTGTTTTTCGATGTCAAACGGCCCCTGTGGCGCAATACGGGTTTCGGATTTTTGCTTTTCAACCACGGTTTGTAACAGGTCCGGCAGCCAGGTTTTCAGATCGCCAAACAGCACATCCAGCTTCTGTGAGGTCATGCCCGGTTCGTATAAATCGAGCAGGGCGTCGTAACGGCTGATGCCCGCAGCCTCGGCGCGCAACTGTGCTTCCTGACGGCTCAGCTTAACCACTTCTTTCAGGTTATCCGAGAAGCCTTCCCAGTCGTTCGATTTACGCTGGATACGCCACGCCTGCTCGCAACGTGCGCCGGCCAGTGATTTTGCCTGTACCAGGCTTTCCGGCAGCAAAGCCGCCTGCTGATAGTGACGGCGCATTTCGCGCAGATTGGCCTGCTCAACGTCATTAAGTTGTTCGCCGCTGGCCTGTTCCAGCCATTCACCGACCTGTTTCGCCGTGAGGATCTGATGCGTCAGCACGCTCAGTTCAGCCAGCGCTTCCGAGCGGGCTTGTCCGCCTTCCGGTGGCATCATGGCCGCGGCATCCCAGCCTGCAATAGCCGATAAATGGCCGAAGCGGGACAAACGGGCGAAGGTGTCGTGTAATTTTTTATAGGCGATGGTCATTGTGGCTCCCTTCCTGATTTTCGTGATTAGGCTGTTCTGCAGCCAGATTGAATGTGGGTTTTACCGGCCAGCTGAAACGCAGACTGGCACCGCCGAGCGGGCTGCCGTCAACGGCGATACGTCCCTGATAAGCGACGGCGATGGAATGGACGATTGCCAGCCCCAGCCCGCAGCCGCCGGTGGCGCGATCACGGCTCGGGTCCAGGCGAACAAAGGGCTCAAAGATGCGGGTACGTTCTTCCGGCGGGATGCCCGGCCCGTCGTCTTCAACCTGCAGGCAGGCGAGTTCACTGTCTAACCACAGGCTGACGCGCAATGTCTGTTGTGAATAGCGCAGACCGTTATTGACCAGATTGTCCAGCACACGCTCCATCAGACGTAAATCCACGCCGCCGAAATCGGCATTTTGCGGCGCGTCATAGAGAATGGTGCGCTCGGTGATCAGCCGGAAATCATCGACTTTGTCTTCCAGCCATTCGGCCAGATTGACTTTTTCCAGGTTAAGCGCCACCTGCGGACGGTCCAGACGTGCATAAGTCAGCAATTCGTCGATCAGCGCTTCAAGCTGCCCGATATCGCGGTTGATGGCATTTTGTTCGGATTCCGGCAGGTTTTCACTGATCGCCAGCCGGTAACGCAGGCGGACCAGCGGTGTACGCAGCTCATGGGCGATACCGTCGATCAGGAGTTTTTTACTGGCGACCAGCGTACTGATGTTGTCTGCCATCTGGTTAAAGGCCACGCCCAGCCGGTTAAGGCTGGAGGTGGAATCAAAATCAATACGTTCGTCGAGATGGCCGTTACCGAGGCGCAGCGCGGAGTTTTCCAGTCGCAGCAAATCCTGCCAGTGCGGGCGCATCCACAGGAATACCGGCAGGGCCAGCGATAAACCGATGAAGATCAGCAACCCCAGATCCAGCAG
Source organism: Rahnella sp. CG8 (assembly GCF_023701875.1). NCBI lineage: Bacteria > Pseudomonadati > Pseudomonadota > Gammaproteobacteria > Enterobacterales > Yersiniaceae > Rahnella > Rahnella sp. CG8. Next base: position 11,988 of record NZ_JABAED010000014.1, on the reverse strand, counting down.
CCGCATTTCATGCATATAAAACAGGTACGGAATAGGGCCGACCACCAGCACGTAATGGCTGCGCGGCACACGCTGAATGAAAGTGTATTCGTCATCAAGCGCAATAATTTCGCCGTCTTTAAGACGTTGATCCAGCACAGGGCTGAGTTTGCGTTTTCCGAGCGGCTCGATATGCAGTTTGAAAGACAGATTCAGATCCAGCGTATTGATGGTTTTGTTCCAGTCTTTAATCGGAATTTCCCGCAGTTCACTGCGCATCAGGTAGAGCGAACTTTTCATCAAATCGTTCATGGACTGACGGCCGGTACGTTCAGCGGTGACTTTGTAAACCAGTCCGACCAGCATCGCCATCACCAGAAAACAGACCAGCAGTAACAGAAAGAACTGGATGAAAAGCTTTTTCATTCCTGTAACGTCTCCCAGGCGTTGGGAGCAAACAGATAGCCTTTATTGCGCACGGTTTTGATGCGAAATGGCTCAAGGGTGTTGTCATACAGTTTGCGACGCAGGCGGGAGATCGCGACATCAATGCTGCGATCCAGCCCGTCATAGCTGACCCCGCGAAGGTTTTTCAGCAGCGCTTCGCGATCCATAATGCGCCCGGCGTGTGTTGCCAGTTCCCACAACAAATCAAAGTCGGAGGTAGAAAGAACGATCGTTTCATCCACCAGTGTCACTTCGCGGTTAACCGGGTCGATGCACAACTGACCGAAATGCAGGGCATTGCCGCTTTTGAGCGTCTGAACCGGTTGTTCATTTTGGCTATTCTGCGCCGGACTCTGACGTAAATGCAGCCGCAAACGGGCCAGAAGTACCGCTGGTGGCGTTGTTTTCAGGATGTAATCACTGGCGCCCATTTCAAGCGACAAAATGTGGTTCATGTCGCTGTCGAGTGATGTGAGCAACACAATCGGGCCGGGGAAGATCGGGCGTAAATCGCGGCATAATGTCATGCCATCTTTACCCGGCAGCATGATGTCGAGCAGAACCAGATCGGGTTTTTCTTTTTCAATACGCGCCTGCGCGGTATCGCCACGCGGTTCAACCAGCACGTCGATATCGTGTTTACCCAGATAGGCGGCGATCAGGTTGCCGACTTCTGCATCATCTTCTACAAAAACGATTTTATTCATTGGCTTGCTGCTTTAAGAAATCCGGTGATTAGCATAGCGTGACCCGCAGGGCGACGCTATCGTGCTAGCGTAATAGAACATGTCAGTTTCCGTTACGGAAAGCACCGGAAGCGACTGGCAAAGTGTTAGTGAATTATGCCATTATATAGCTGAATATCTTCGGCGTTATACATTGATTAAATAATTGATTGACCCTGACCAGGAAGAGGAAGAGGAAGAGGGGATGAATGAAAACCGCCTGGTACCCGATGCGCGCAGTCAACAAGCATCCTTTGACTACATGGAATACTTGTCCGCATCCTGCAAAAAGAAATGGAGTTTTGTCGACGCTATTTATGGCGTGATGCCGTTCTTTGGCATGGTTCTGAAATCCCGTTCGAAAAAAGAAAAATCCAGGCAGGAAGCGTTGCGCGCACTGGCCTTACAGGTAGTTTCCACCCAGGTCAGCGACGAGACCAATATTGTCCGGCTGATTGAACTGGCTGAGCAGCAGAATATGTACAGCATTGATATTAATCTGCCGTACTCGCTGACTGAAGAACAGCTCACTGCAATAAAAGTAGAATGCAAACATCTGGTGCAATTAAACCAGAATAATGATCATCTGATAGTGCAGATTATGCAGATGCCGCCCCGGCACTGATTTCTCCGTGATGCATTCAAAATAAAGGCCGCTCTCGCGGCCTTTAACATTTCAGCAAATCCCTGCTTATTTCTTCAGTTCTGCGCGTAACTCTTTCACGTCTGAGGCAGAAACCGGCGCGGCGGCATTTCCCCAGCTGTTACGGATATACGTCAGCACGTTAGCGACATCAGCATCGCTCATGTTGGCATCAAACGATGGCATCGACGGCGCGGTCGGTTGGCTGTCGGTAGCCACCGGACGGCTGCCCGTCAGCACCACGCGGATAAGCGATGTGGCGTTGGTCTGGTTGATGAGCGGTGAATCGGCCAGACGCGGGAACAGACCTTCCTGACCTTTTCCGGCTGGCGTATGGCATGCGGAACACCGGTCAGCATAGATATTTTTCCCGGCCACCATCGCCTTATCATCGGCTTTCACCGGTGCAGGGGCTTTGCTGCCGCTGTCATGACCGCTGTCTTTCAGGTACACCGCCACGGCTTTGAGATCAGCATCCGTCCAGTGCTGAGACGAATTGGTGACTTCTTCCGCCATCGGACCGGAAGCGATATCGAAACGGTTAGACCCGGTTTTCAGATATTGCATCAGCTCTTCCTGCGTCCAGTTACCAATGCCGGTGTGCTTGTTGCTGGTGATATCCGGCGCGACCCAGCCTTCTACCACCGCGCCTTGCAGGAACTCGCTGTCCTTGTCGCCGCCAATCATATTTTTCGGTGTATGACAGGTGCCGCAGTGTCCCAGACCTTCAACGATATACGCGCCACGGTTCCATTCCGCTGATTTATCCATCTGCGGTTTGAATTCGCCTTGGGTGAAGTTCAGCCAGTTCCAGCCCATCAGGCTGGTACGCACGTTGAACGGGAACGGCAACTGATTAGTCTCGACTTCGTGATGCACCGGTTGCAGGGTTTGCAGATATGCCCAGATGGCGGCGTTATCTTCGCGGGTTACTTTGGTGTAGGCCGTGAACGGCATCGCACCGTAAAGACGTTTGCCGCCGTGGCCGATACCTTCGGACATCGCGCGCTGGAAGTCATCGAACGTCCATTTGCCGATACCGGTTTGCACATCTGGCGTAATGTTTGCGCCGACCAGACGGCCAAACGGTGTTTCAATCGGTACGCCACCGGCGAAAGGTTTGGCATCCGGCGTGGAGGCGGTATGACAGGCGGCGCAGTCGCCCACCGTTGCCAGATACCGGCCACGTTCCACCTGTTCGAAAGAGCCGTCGCCTGCCGCGTGGGCCAGCCCGCTGATGCTCAAAGCCAGTAAACCGAGTGAGAATGAGGTTAACTTTTTCATGCGATCATCTCTCCCGGTTTTTTCAGATAGTAGTTACGGATTGCATGGGCGGCTTTGAACGCCAGCGCGCCGACGGTGCCGGTCGGGTTATAGCCAGGGTTTTGCGGGAAGGCAGAGGCGCCGACCACAAACAGATTAGGCACATCCCAGACTTGCAGATGTTTGTTTACCGAGCTGGTGGACGGATCCGCGCCCATCACAAATCCGCCGACCACGTGGGAAGACTGATACGGCGTACCGTTCCAGTGGCCTTTCATCGGATTAGCGACCAGCTGACGCGGATTCATCGCTTTGGCGATTTCGGCCACTTTACCGGTGCAATACGCGGCCATTTTCAGATCGTTTTCCGGGAAATCGAAGGTCACGCGCAGCAGCGGGCGACCCAGACGGTCTTTATAGTTTGGATCCAGCGACAGATAGTTGGTTTTGGTGGTGTAGCTGCTGGCCTCACAGCCGATCGACATCGAGCTGAGATAGTTGGCGACCGTGGCTTTTTTCCATTCGCTGCCCCATTTCGGCGTTCCCGGCGGAACAGGGCGGTAGCCGATGGGCGCACCGCCGATGGGTGTGACACGGATACTGCCACCGCCAAAGAAGCCCAGACCGCTGTGATCGAAGTTGTCGTTGTTGAAATCGTCGATGCCCATCCCGACCGCGCCTGCACCGATGAACGGGTTAAAGTTTTTGTCATCGAAGAACAGCTGTACACCGTTGGCGGTCTGATAAGCGTAATTACGGCCCGTGGTGCCGCTTAAGGTGACCGGGTCATAGGGTTTACCGATACCGGAAAGCAACATCAGACGGACGTTTTCGAAGGTAAAGGCACTGACGATCACCAGATCAGCCGGTTGTTCCCACTCGTCACCGGACGAGTCGATATAGACCACACCTGTGGCGCGTTTACCGGTGGAATCGGTCAGCACCTGCATCACTTCACAGTTGGTGCGGGCTTCGAAATTCTCCTTGCGGATCAGTGCCGGTAATACGGTAGTGATGGCGCTGGCCTTGGAATAGTTCGCGCAGCCGTAGTTGGTGCAAAAGCCGCAGTAGGTACAGGGCCCCATTTTTACACCGAGCGGGTTGGTGTAAGGCTCGGAAATCAGGGAAGAGGGCACAGGGAACGCTTTGTAGCCCATATTGCGCGCGGCTTCAGCAAACAGTGTCGGGCCGTAAGGCTGATCCATCGGGCGGGTCGGATATTCAATCGAGCGCATCCCTTCATACGGGTTACCGCCTTCATGATGTTCGCCGTTCACGTTACTGGCTTTACCGGAAACCCCGGCCAGACGTTCGAAAGAGGCGTAATGCGGTTCCATTTCTTCCCAGTCGGTGCCCCAGTCTTGCAGAACTAACTCTTCCGGGATGGCGTTCGCGCCGTAACGTTCAGTCAGATGGCTTTTCAGGCGGAATTCATCTGGCTGGAAACGGAAGGTGATCCCCGCCCAGTGGTTGCCTGCGCCGCCGGTGCCGTTACCCGGATGGAAAGATCCCCATTCGCGCATCGGCAAAGCCGTTTGCGCCGGATTGTTGCGGATGGTGATGGTGTTCTGACGGGTGCGTAACATCAGTTCCTGACGGGTGTTGTAACGCAATTCATCAGTAACGGTGGCTACGTTGAAATCGCGCGCCGTATCACGCCACGGGCCGCGTTCAATCGCCACCACATTCAGACCTTCGTCGCACAATTCATTGGCGATGATCGAGCCGGCCCAGCCGAGTCCGATCACCACCACGTCGGTTTTGGGTAATTTTTTTGCCATAATATTGTTCTGCCCTTAGCTTTTCATTTTCCATGCGTCGCCGCCGGAAATGCTCAGCGGTTCGAGATCGAGTTTCTGGTTATGTTTGCCGACATATTCGCGGTAGTCGTAGCGTGCGCCGGGGAAGCCCAGCATTTTCCACGACACCATATTGCGGTTACCGCCATAAATCGGGTCAGCGAAGAAACCTTCCATCGTGTTCTTAAGTGCAATGGCGAAGAACAATTTGGAATCGATCCCATCAAGGGCAATTTTTCCACTCTCAAGGCCTGACAGGATTTGATCCTGTTGGTCACCGGGCAGATCTTTGAATAATTTCTGATGCTGTGACCGGGTGTATTTATCCAGTGCGGCCAGACCAAGACGGTAACGCTGTTGCGGAACCAGCGGTGACTGGTCACCTTGTTCCGGTGTACCGTCCTGGAAAGGGCCTTGCATATAGAGGCGGGAATAAGTGCCGTAGAATCCGGCCAGCTGACGGTCGATAAACACTGCGCATCCGGCATCTTTACCGCCCACGCTCAGGTCATCGGCGGGCACCAGACGGTCAACAATAGCTTCCATAGCAGCGGCTTCGGCGTCGGTGAAGAACGCCCAGCCATCGGTCTCAATCTGCGGCGGCGGGCTGGCGTCAAAGGGGCTCCACACGGGCGTGCCTTTGAGCGTCACCGCGTTTGCGGCTTTGGCGGCACCCAGTACTGCGGAGGCGGCCGTGAAGGAGAGAATTTGTCTGCGGGTCACGCCGGGCAAGGTTTTTTTGCTCATTTATGTTCCCTGTTGGTATACATCACTTTAAGGTCCGGACGCACTCTGCCAGGGCAGTCGGGTGGCGTCGGGATAATCGTTAACCTGCTAAGGATAAATGAAAACAGACTGTAAAGATAAATGGTTGGTTTGTTAAAAATGTTATCAAATGTGTGCAATGATATCTTTGGTGTTATTTTAGGTGATATTTTTTGTGATGTGACGGCAAATCATCCATGTATTCACTATGGAAATGAATTGGCATGATTTCATTTAAGGAAATGATGTATGTGGCCGTTCGTGGCGTGAAGGTTGAATTATGCTGACCGTGCGGTAAGATCAAACCTTACGGGCAAAATGTGTAAGGTATGACTGACGTCACAGATTTTTTTTCTGATTTATTGAAGCGATTTGCAGGCAAGACCTGCGCCTCTTTGCTGATGGCTGGGGGAACCGCCTTCTATGCTGTAAGCGCCAGTGCGCTGACGGCAGAACCCACCGAATACGGCGCACTCAGCTATAACCTCAGCGGTTTTCTGCCTGCCAGCGACGAAAGTTCTGTCTTTAACAATGGCACCCCGACCCAACCGTCTCCGACGTTACCGAGCCTTGGCAGCCAGTATATCCATAACAATACCGGACCGACGGCCACTGAAAAACAACTTGCTACCACGCTGAAAGAGCTGGGAGCCACCACTACGGACAGCGATGATCCCCTGCGTGTGCAGGCGGAGACGCTGGCGTTGAGTCAGGCCGCGAAACTGGTGCAAAAAGAAACCAGCAGTTTGCTTTCGCCGCTGGGAACAGTCAGCACCTCACTGGATATGACCGGGCGTAATCTTGACGGCAGCTCCGGCCGGCTTTTCAGCCCGCTATATAATTCTCAAACCAATCTGGTTTACAGCCAGATTGGCCTGCAAAGCGAGACGGATGCCACTGTCGGTAATTTCGGCCTGGGCCAGCGCTTCAACACCGGCGCGTGGATGCTGGGATATAACGCTTTTGTGGATAACGATTTCGATCATCAGCTGACGCGCGGCAGTCTGGGCGCGGAAGCCTGGACAGATTACCTGCGTTTCTCCACCAATTATTATCATCCGTTTTCGTCCTATAAAGCCGACAGCAGTACGTCTGCGCAACTGCGCCGTCAGGCGCGTGGCTATGACATCACCACCAAAGGCTATTTACCGTTCTACCGCCAGTTGGGGGCTTCGCTGAGTTATGAGCAGTATTTCGGTCATCAGGTGGATTTGTTCGGCAACGGCACGCGGCAGAGTAATCCCTCGGCGGTGTCGTTTGGCGTGAATTACACACCGGTACCGCTGGTGACGGTGATGGCCGAGCATCAGGCCGGGCAGGATGGCGATAATCAGGATGTGGTTAAGCTGACCCTCAATTACCGGCTGGGTGTGCCGCTGGATCAACAATTGTCTTTCCGGAATGTCGCGGCAGCGCGCTCGCTGCGCGGAAGCCGCATGGACATGGTTGATCGCAATAATATGCCGGTGATGGAATTCAAACAGCGTAAAACCTTGTCGGTGTTTTTAGCCACGCCGCCGTGGTCATTGCAGCCGGGTGAAACTGTGCCGCTGAAACTGCAACTGCGCGCGCTGAATTCAGTGGTGGCGCTGAGCTGGCAGGGCGATACGCAGGCGCTGAGCCTGACGCCACCCGCGAATAACCGTAATCCCGATGGCTGGAGTGTGATTGTGCCGCCGTGGGATGATTCCCCGGACGCCACCAACATTTATCGTCTGTCGGTGACCGTGGAAGACAGTAAATCGCAGAAAGTGACGTCAAACTGGATCACCCTCAATGTATCCCCGCCGCTGACTGCGCAACCGCAATACGGCAACGACGCGGGGCTGAATTTCTGATCGAGCCACTGCACTGATGGTCTGGCTTTTTGCTCCTCCCCCAGCGAAGGGGGAGGCAGGGAGGGGGGTTTAAAGGCTAACACCTTGTTAAAGCACATTACTCTGCAACACCCATACCGCCGCTTCGACGCGGGATTTGAGTTTCATTTTTTTCAGCAGATGTTTGACGTGCACTTTCACCGTGCTTTCGGTGATATTCAACCGGCGGGCGATCATTTTGTTCGGTAAACCTTCAGCGATCAGTTTGATGATGTCGCGTTCGCGCGGCGTCAGGGACTGAATATCGCGGTCACCGCTCGGGCGGCTTTCACGCAGGCTGGCGGCGAGCACCGGCGTCAGCGCTTCGCTCAGCACCATCTTCCCGGCGGCGGCGTTATGCAACGCGGCCAGCAAATCTTCCGGCTCCATATCTTTCAGTAAATAACCATCCGCGCCACGTTTCAGGGCTGTCACCACGTCATCTTCGTGATTCGACACGCTGAATACCACGATACGACCGGAAAGCGAGGTCTGGCGCATGCTGTCGAGGGTATCCAGCCCGTTCATGCCCGGCATATTCAGATCCAGCAGGATCAGATCCGGGTCGAGCTGTTTCGCCAGTTCAACGCCTTGTTCGCCATTGCTGGCTTCGCCAATGACCTTGAGACGCGAGTCCAGCGCGATCAGCTGTTTCACGCCGTTACGCAGCATAGGATGATCGTCAATCAGCAAAATAGTGGAAGGGGTGATGTCGTTCATACTTGCTCCTGGGGATTGACAGGCAGGGCTTCCGGACGGAAACGCACCGTGACTTCTGTGCCGCCATCCGGGCGTCGGGCGACCCGACAGCTGCCGTGTAAGGTACTGGCGCGATCCTGCATGATGATCAGGCCATAATGATTTTGTCGCTCGACGTCCTGTGAAATGCCTTCGCCGTTGTCACAAACACGCATGTTGATTTCGCCCTCATGACAGTGCAGTGAAAGCGATACCTGCGTGGCGTTAGCGTGTTTGTAAACATTGTTCAGGGCTTCACGGGCGATGTGCAGCAGGTGAATACCCTGATTGGCCGGCACGGAACGCGGCGGGATCTGGTAATCAAAACCGATGGACAAACCCATGCGGCGCGAGAATTCATCCACGGTATGTTGCAGCGCAGCACGCAGGCCGGGAGTATTGAGCGTCAGTCGGAACGTGGTCAGCAGTTCCCGCAACTGACGATAAGCGGTACTCAGTTCCTCACGCATTTGCTGCAACAGATTTTTATCTTCTTCAGAGAACGTGTCAGCGTGCATTTGCAGGCAGGCCACCTGAATTTTCAGGCACGACAGCGATTGTGCCAGCGAATCGTGCAGTTCGCGGGCGATGGCTGAGCGTTCTTCCATCAGCATTAACTGCTGCTGATGTTCTGCCTGACGCGCCAGCATCAGGGTGCTGGTGAGCTGTTCCAGCAGGGTATGTAGCAGTTGCTGCTGATCGTCATCCAGATACTGGCCCGGCGGCAACTGTGCCAGCAACACACCGTAATTTTCACGATCGTCGCGCAGGCTCCAGCTCAGGGATTCGCCGCCGTCATCCGCATGTTCACCGACCTTAGGGCTGTCAGGCTGACGGGGTGAAGCATGGCTAAATTCATTGAACACTTCCACACTGTTATTTTCGTATTGCCGCAACTGAATGCCGCTCAGCGGAGTCAGTGACTGTAACTCTTTCAGCACCGGCTCCATGCGCACCTCAAGCGGGTCGCTGGTGTGAAGCTGACGGCTCACACGGTACAGATAATCCAGCATCTGATTTTTTTGTTGCAGGTCGGCGGTTTTTTCTGCCACGCGCTGCGCCAGATTATCAACCATCTCCGCCAGCGCCAGCGACATGCTGTTAAGCGAATCGCCGAGAATATCCATTTCATTATGCGCATCGCCATTCGCCACACGTTTGCGCTGATAGCGGTGGCTGAAATCCCCGGCGGTAATGGCGCTGGCCTGTGCGAGCAGGCTTTTCCAGGGCGTTAACAGATGGCGGCGCAGGAACCAGATGGTCAGCGCCATCAGTAATACAGTGACCGCCACCAGCCCGCGCTGAATCAGCGAAATCTGTTGCAGATGGTATTCGGTTTTGTACTCAAGTGCGGCGACCAGCACATCAAGCTGGCCGACAAATACGGCGATATTGGCTGATACATCTTGCGGATGCTTAGCCGCCAGAAGCTGGTCGCGCAGGGTAGTTTGCCAGTACTGACGTAACGCCAGAAACTGCGGTTGCAGGTTTTCGCGCTCTACCGCCTGTAATAAATCGGCGCTGCTTTCGTCAGCTTCCATCTGGCTGATATAACGGGCACTGGTTTCGCTCAGAGGGACCTGCGACAACAGCCGGTAACTCTGCATACGCAGTGAACCTGCTTTATTAATCGCATGGGCGTTGCCTTCGATACTGCCCGCCATCCACGCCGCCATGCTCATTCCGCCAATGCCCAGAAGGCCGAGCAGCAGCATCAGCAATGTGATCTGGCTGATGAGCGACAAAGAAGGCAGTGCGCGTTTAAACATGAATAGTATTTCCTGAACCTATATCGAAAGCTGCGGATATCGTGCCGGGCTGACGCCAGCCTGTACAGAGTGGGCATTTTTTATGATCAGAGGAAGTTTCCCTATACCTCTTTATGGTTACTCCTTTATTTCCATCTGATTTATACCTTCATTAGATGAAAGAATATTTCTTCATCAACTTTATGAATACTAGCAGTTTATTCTTTTTTCACCGGATACTCACAAAGGATTCATGGTCATTTTTCCTGCATTATCCACCTGCGATTGCGTTGATTTGTATCAACATCCTGAAGCGGGGCTCTACCTAGTGTGTGCGACATAACTTAATCATTACAACAACAATGCGTTGCCACCGAGGTACACATGTCACACACATCAGCTTCACCGACGGAAAAACCGTCACGCCTGCTGCAGGACTGGCGTCCGGAAGATCCGGCCTTTTGGGAAAAGACCGGGCATAAAGTGGCCAGCCGTAATTTATGGATTTCCGTGCCGTGTTTGTTGCTGGGGTTCTGCGTCTGGATGCTGTTCAGCCTGGTCTCCGTTAACCTCAATAAAGTCGGTTTTAACTTCACCACGGATCAGCTGTTTATGCTGACCGCTATTCCGTCCGTGTCCGGCGCACTGTTACGCGTGCCTTACTCCTTTATGATCCCACTGTTCGGCGGCCGCCGCTGGACAGCCATCAGTACCGTGTTTCTGGTGCTGCCGTGCCTGTGGCTGGGTTTTGCGGTGCAGGATACCACCACGTCGTATAACGTTTTCCTGATCATTGCGCTGTTGTGCGGTTTCGGTGGAGCAAACTTCGCCTCGAGCATGTCCAATATCAGCTTCTTCTTCCCGAAAGCGAAGCAGGGCGGCGCATTAGGGATCAATGGTGGTCTGGGTAATCTGGGCGTGAGTGTGATGCAACTGGTTGCGCCGCTGGTCATTTCCCTGGGTGTGTTTGCGGCTTTCAGCGATAAACAAACGCTGGCGAACGGTGCGGACATGTGGCTGCAAAATGCGGCGTGGATCTGGGTACCCTTTTTGATCATCGGTACGCTTGCTGCCTGGTTTGGTATGAACGATCTGGCGTCTTCTAAAGCTTCAATCCGCCAGCAGTTGCCGGTGCTGAAACGCGGTCATCTGTGGATCATGAGCATATTGTATCTGGCGACTTTCGGCTCATTTATCGGTTTCTCCGCCGGTTTTGCGATGTTGACTAAAACCCAGTTCCCCGACGTTAACATCCTGCAATTCGCCTTCTTCGGCCCGTTCTTTGGCGCGCTGGCGCGTTCTGCGGGAGGCATGCTGTCAGACCGCCTTGGCGGTATTCGCGTAACCCTGGTGAATTACATCGTCATGGCGATTTTTGCCGGTTTACTGTTCCTGACCTTGCCGGTCGGCGGTGCGGGCGGCAACTTCCCGGCATTCTTCGCGGTATTTATGGTGCTGTTCCTGACGGCCGGTCTGGGCAGTGGCTCTACCTACCAGATGATTGCGGTGATTTTCCGCAAACTCACTACTGACCAGGCTAAAGCGCGTGGCGCCAGCGATGATGAAGCGCTGCGTGAAGCGGTGACGGATACTGCTGCGGCGCTCGGTTTTATCTCTTCAATCGGCGCGATTGGCGGTTTCTTTATTCCTAAAGCGTTCGGGACTTCACTGGCGCTGACCGGTTCACCGGCTGGCGCGATGAAAGTCTTCCTGGTGTTTTACGTGGTCTGTGCGCTGATCACCTGGCTGGTGTACTGGCGCAAACTAAACAAAGGTTTTGCCACCAAACAAGTCAAAAGCTAATTACGATACTCAGTGACGGAAATATAAAGAAGGGGCTTCGGCTAATGCCGGTCACTTAAGGTGACCGGCATTGTTTTTTAAGGGATATTTTGACCTTTTTTCTCTCACTTCCCTCGCATATTCACGCTCACGCCTCGAGGGCAGCTTTAGCATCGCTGCGTTGCTGTAAAAATGCTTCAGATGACCCGGGATGGCTCCCGCTGATGCCCACGGCAGCCCGAT
>NZ_JABAED010000013.1:0-143686 GCF_023701875.1 Rahnella sp. CG8 | reverse complement strand
AAGGGTCCATGATGAGCATGAACCCTTTTTACACGAGCCACCGGATCGGTCAACTGATCCTTAAACGATCGGCATTAGCCGAAGCGCCTCTTTTTTTGAACTGTCTTTCCGGAAATCAGAAACGATAGCCGGCGCCAAACATAAAGACCCATGGGTCGATCCGGGTGTTGATGTTTTGCTGCTCACCACCAGCTTTGAATTTGACTTCCGTATCAATATCCATCCACCAGACAGACATGTTAATTAACCAGTTATCGTCCAGGTTGTAATCCAGACCAGCCTGCGTTGCCACACCCCAGGAATCTTTGACGCTTAAATCAGACAGCCCGGCATCACGCCCGGTCTGGTTGAAATCCGCGTCATAAAATGTGGTGTAGTTGATACCCACTCCGAGGTACGGACGCAATTTGTCCTGACGGTCACCAAAGTAATATTGCGCCATCAGAGACGGCGGTAATTGTTTCACTTCTGCGATAGTCCCGGTACTTTGCAGACCGACTTTGTGCTGGAACGGTGTGGCTGCCAGCAACTCCATCCCGATATTGTCAGTGAACATGTAACCGAGGGTTAATCCCATCTGCGTGTTGTTATTGATATTAAATGAACCCAGACCCAGCACGTTGTCCGAGCCTTCTGTCGGACGAACCGTGGCTGTCCCTACGCGAAAAATCACATCCCCTGCCTGATGTGCGCTCGAGACTGCCGGAAATGCCGCTGCTGCCACTAATGCCCAATATGCTGCTTTCATTGTCCCTTCCCTTTGTGTGGATTAGTTATCAACCGCGCGAATGATACCTACTCTTTGGTATGGTTTGATCAATGCGGGATCACATCTTTAAAACAAAAAGTAAGAAAATGCATCTTCCGCAAAGCGATCTAAATCTATAAAAACAAAGGAATTGATCTGCATCAAAAATGAGGAGATTTTGTTGTTTTGTTAACAGGTGATATTTCAGTTGCTAAAAAAAATGGTGCTGCGTAATTTGCATACTCATAGTTAGTTTTGGTTTGGTGCCGTAAGGAGTCGGTAACTTCCAAGATGGGCGAAATTAACAATCCTTGTATGACCTGTGGCGCATGCTGCGCTTATTTCCGCGTTTCATTTTATTGGGCTGAATCTGAAGAGGCTGGCGGCTGTGTTCCGCAGGCACTGACAGAGCAAGTCACCCCTTTTCTGAGTTGCATGCAAGGCACGAACAGTAAAACGCCGCGCTGTGTTGCCCTGGAGGGTGAAGTGGGACATGCGGTTTCCTGTTCTGTTTATCTCAACCGTCCGACACCGTGCCGCGAATTCGATCAGTCAGGGTTGAATGGCATCGGCAATGCCGCCTGCGATCGTGCCCGTGCGAAGTATGGCCTGCCCCCTCTGGATGTAAATTTACCGACGATTGATCTCAGCCACCTCAGTTGCGTTTAAGCAGAGATTGATCGACGGGTCTGACAGGAAATCAGCGCAAAACTATCGGCGGAGGGTATTTAAAGGGTACAATCCCCGCCTTATTGATTTTTGCTTTTTGCCAAGGAGCGTCCATGTCTATCACGGCCAGTACGTTGTACCGTGACAGTTATAATTTTATGCGTAATCAGATGAGTAGCGTTTTGGCGCTCTCGGTTCTGGCCGCATTAATCACCGTCATATTAAGCTGGGTTTTAAGTCCTTCATCTGAGCAGGTCGAGGCCATCGGGCAACTGATGAGTAACATGACCGGCATGAGCGTCGGCGATATGATGGGATATATTGAGCAGCAGATTACTCCGGAGCAGCAAAGCGCGATTTTCCGTTACAGCCTGGCCGCTCTGCTGTCAACGCTCGCCGGAAACGTTATTCTGGTCGGCGGCGTTCTGACGTTGATCCAACTGATTTCTCAGGGCGTTCGCGCCAGTATTACGCAAATTTTGAGTGCGTCATTGCCGGTGTTGCCACGTCTGGCCATTTTGCTGTTTATTTACAGCATCATGTTCCGTATCGGTCTGGCGCTGCTGTTTGTTCCGGCATTCCTGATTGCGATTGCCTGGTCAATGTCACCGGTTATTTCCTGTAAAGAGAATGCAGGCGTGTTCAAAGCAATGCGCCTGAGCACCCGCCTGGCCTTCAGCAATGTGCGTCTGGTCGCCCCGGCCGTGATGCTGTGGATTGTGGCGCAGGTGGTGCTGATGCTGTTTGTTGGCGTACTGAGTGCGCTGAATCCGATGATTGGTGCAGTGATCCTCGGCGCAGTGAGCAACCTGATCAGCGCCTTTATGCTGATTTATCTGTTCCGTCTTTACATGAAATTACATGCATAATATAGACATAACTTTTTCAGGGGCGCTCCGGCGCCCTTTTCTTTTGTCCGCGAAATGATTCCGGTATAGTCATCCCATACATAAAACATGGAATGAAGTATGAAGCAGCTCCTCGATTTTCTTCCCCTGATTGTCTTTTTTGTGGTTTATAAGCTTTACGATATTTTTGTCGCATCAGGCGCGTTAATTGCGGCCACCGCGTTAGCGTTAGTGATTACCTGGATTCTGTATCGCAAAATCGAGAAGATGACGTTAATCACCTTCGCGATGGTCGCTGTTTTCGGCACCCTGACACTGGTTTTCCACAATGACGAATTCATTAAATGGAAAGTGACAGTTATTTATATGCTGTTCTCCGGTGCATTACTGATCAGCCAGCTGGTTCTGAAAAAGCCGTTAATCCAGCGTATGTTGGGTAAAGAGCTGACATTGCCGGATCACGTATGGAATAAACTGAACGTCAGCTGGGCCATCTTTTTCCTGCTGTGCGGACTGGCCAATATCTATGTGGCCTTTTGGTTACCGCAGAATATCTGGGTTAACTTCAAGGTATTTGGCCTGACCGCACTGACGCTGGTATTCACCCTGTTGAGTGGCGTCTATATTTACCGGCATATGCCGGATGACGAAAAAAAATAAGCATTCTTCTGCACGGGCCTTTCTTTGAAAGGCCTTACTTTTTCAAATTGTTGAACTGTGTGAAGCCTATCGTATGAACGAAAAACATAGCTTACCCAATGGTGAAATGGTGTTGCGTACGCTGGCGATGCCAGCTGACACCAATGCGAATGGCGACATCTTTGGCGGATGGCTGATGTCGCAGATGGATATGGGCGGGGCGATTCAGGCGAAAGAAATCGCCAAAGGTCGCGTAGTGACCGTACGCGTTGACGGCATGACGTTTCTTAAACCCGTGGCTGTCGGGGATGTGGTGTGCTGCTACGCACGCTGTATTCGTACCGGTAACAGCTCGATCACCATCAACGTGGAAGTGTGGGTGAAGAAAGTCTCTTCTGAGCCCATCGGACAGCGTTACAGAGCCACTGAAGCGGTGTTTACGTATGTTGCTGTAGATGATGAAGGGAAATCGCGCCAGTTGCCTGACGGTCGCAGTAATTTCAGCGTCGATTCCGACGGTGTCTCTCAGGACTAAGCCGGTTCTGTATGATGGGAAGTAAAAGACTGAAAGTAAAAAGGTCGCCTTCATGGCGACCTTTTTTTGCGTGGAAATCACTGGTGATGACCTGTCCTGGCTTATTCGACAGCAGAACCACCTTTAATCCTGAACACCAGGTTCACCACGAGATTGCTGGCAGCCTTCGGTTCATAGCGCCATTTGCTCATCGCCTGTTTCACTTCCCGCTCAAACATATTGCGCGGCTCAGCTGACAGAACACGTACGTTTTGCACACGACCATCGCTGTCCACATCAAACTGTACACGAACCCGCCCTTCGATACGTAAGGCCAGTGCTCGCGCCGGATAAGCAGGTTCGCCACGCTGCAGCGGCCGCGGACCGGTATTGCTCTGCGCATTGGTAGACGCCGGAGGCTGACTCACGGGTTTAGTGACCGGCTGGTTGCTGGTTACCGGGGCAGTTTGTACCGTTTGCGCCGGGTTTTCGACGGGACGTTCAACGGGTTTCAACTTCGGTTTAACGACCGGCTTTTTCACCGGTTTTGGCTTAGGTTTTGGGGGCTCCGGAATCACAACGGCTTCAGGCGGCGGCGGTGGCTCCGGCACGACTTCCGGTTCCGGCTCAGGTGCTGGCGGTGTCGGTTCAGGTTGTGGCGGCGGCGGAGGGGGTGCAAAGTCGGCCGGATTGACCATCGTTACACTCATCACCTTCTGATCCTGACTTGGCAATTTGATTGACTCGCCCACCGTCATATACAACACGCCCGCAATGACTGCGACATGTAAACTAACAGCAAGCAAAACCGGCACCGTCACCTTGCGGATAAATCTAAACTTTTTTAGCGGCATAATGATTCATTTTCCCCGTGAAGCCGCAAGTTTAAATGTAAATAGCAATCATATTCAACACCGAGATGACAACTATTCTCAAATAACCCTTGTTTTGATCCTACGCAAAGCGCTTTCCCCGGACTTCAGGTTTAGCTATGTTAATTCTGTAAAATAGTCAGGCAGCCTCTGGCTGCCAAAAAACGCTCACTAAAACCCCATTAAAGGTGACTCATGCTTTACGTTATTTATTCTGAAGATGTTTCCGACTCGCTGGAGAAACGCGCTGCTGCCCGCCCTGCTCACATCGAACGCCTGAAAAAATTGCATGAACAAGGCCGCGTACTGATTGCAGGTCCGACCCCGTCCATTGACAGCGAAGATCCGGGCGCCGCCGGCATGACCGGATCCGTGCTGATTGTCGAATTCGAAACACTGGAAGACGCCAGAGTGTGGGCAGATGCCGATCCGTACGTTAAAGCTGGCGTGTATAAAGCCGTGACTGTCAAACCGTTCAAACGCGTATTCTGATGTTTTATGGGCAGTTTTTCGGGCTGCCCGCTATTCCCTGTGCCTTCCCGCCTTCTCTTTAATCAACTTTACTTTTGCTTACGTCAGTTGATTGTCTAAATATCCGGTTACTCAAACAGTTACCTGCGCCTTTTTTCTTTAACAGTCGAGCGGAGAACCTGATATGCAATGTCCGGTATGCAAAGAAAGTCAGTTAGTGATGTCCGAACGTCAGGGCATTGAAATCGATTATTGTCCTGACTGTCGCGGAGTATGGCTGGATCGCGGTGAGCTGGATAAAATCATCGAGAAATCTGCCACATTA
Organism: Rahnella sp. CG8; assembly: GCF_023701875.1. Classification (NCBI taxonomy): domain Bacteria; kingdom Pseudomonadati; phylum Pseudomonadota; class Gammaproteobacteria; order Enterobacterales; family Yersiniaceae; genus Rahnella; species Rahnella sp. CG8. The sequence continues at coordinate 138,600 of NZ_JABAED010000013.1, read as the reverse complement.
CAGGCCGCAGAACGCCCTGCAACTGCACGCTATGAGGAACGTGACCGTCGAGACGATCACCGGCCGCAAGGCAATTATGACAACCGCGGCCATTACCCGTCCCAAAAGCCCTATAAAAAGAAGAGCTTCCTTTCAGAGCTTTTCGACTGATTTCACCCCTCACGCGCCATGACATCACACCTCATGGCGTGATTCCCCGAATGCCGTCACATTGCATTCATCGCTTCTGTGTTAGAATGCTTACCCCTACCCATGAGGTAAGCATTATGTCATTCTTCGACGGACTGAAGTTTCTAACCAGCACGACCACGAAGGTCACCTGCCCGGAATGCGGTTATGTTTCAGAACAGATGAGCTCGAAAGTGCGCAAAAACGCCACGCTGGTCTGCAAAAAATGTGGCGCGCTTTTTCAGCCTAAATCCCGTTAATCAGGAATTCCATTCGTAGTTCACGGCATACAATGAAAGGCGCTGGTGCTGCTGATGATGGATTTGACGAATACGGTAAATATGGCGGTAGCGTCTTGACTGCCCTTCCAGCCAGCGGCTTCTCCGGCGCTGGGTCTGGCGTAACATCCGCCACCGGCCGACTTCATTTCTACTGTGTTTCATTCACTTGTGTCCCGTAATGCCCGTGGCTGCTTCTTTAACGAAAGCGCTTCTTTTACAGAAAGTGTCTTGAGCGGAAAAACTGCGGGACATTATAGGCCGATGACGTTGTGATCCAAGTCTTGTTTTCCCCCTTCCTCCACGTTATCAGCTAACCTTGATGTCAGGGCGATGACTCTTTTATTAATCTGATACAGATTACAGAGGTAGCTGATTGATTAGCAGGATAAAGTTAGTTAAAAGGTTTCCCCTTTCACGTACACTCATGCCGATGGCTTGCGAACAGGACTTTTCGCCTTTATGACAACATTTTATACGGTAATCAGCGGTCTTCTGGTTTTCGGTTACTGGTTACTGATTGCCGGTGTCACCCTGCGCATTCTGATGAAGCGCCGGGCAGTTCCGTCCGCAATGGCATGGCTGCTGATCATCTACATCATTCCGCTGGTCGGTATTATTGCCTATCTCTCGTTTGGGGAACTGCACTTAGGCAAACGCCGTGCGGAACGGGCAAAAGCCATGTGGCCCTCCACCGCCCGCTGGCTCAATGATCTCAAAGACTGTAAGCGTATTTTTGCCACTGAGAACAGTGAAATTGCCGCCTCACTTTTCCAGCTTTGCGAGCGCCGTCAGGGCATTGCCGGTGTAAAAGGTAATCAGTTGCAACTGCTGACCACCAGCGATGACGTGCTGCACGCGATGATGCGTGATATCGGACTGGCACGCAGTAACATCGAAATGGTGTTTTATATCTGGCAACCGGGCGGTCTGGTTGATCAGGTCGCAGAATCCCTGATGGCGGCCTCTCGCCGTGGCATTCATTGCCGTCTGATGCTGGATTCCGCTGGCAGCGTGGCCTTTTTCCGCAGCCCTTACCCGGCCATGATGCGCAACGCGGGTATCGAAGTCGTTGAAGCGTTGCAGGTGAATCTGTTCCGTGTGTTCCTGCGCCGGATGGATCTGCGTCAGCACCGTAAAGTCGTACTGATCGACAACTATGTCGCCTATACCGGCAGCATGAATATGGTCGATCCGCGTTTCTTCAAACAGGATGCTGGCGTCGGTCAGTGGGTGGACTTGATGGCGCGCATGGAAGGCCCTGTCGCCACCACAATGGGTATCGTGTATTCCTGCGACTGGGAGATTGAAACCGGCAAACGGATTTTACCGCCGGAACCGGATCTCAACCAGATGCCGTTCGAGCAGGAAAGCGGCCATACCATTCAGGTGATCGCTTCCGGCCCTGGCTTCCCTGAAGATATGATTCATCAGGCTCTGCTGACCGCGACCTATTCTGCACGCGAACAACTGGTGATGACGACACCGTATCTCGTGCCAAGCGACGATCTGCTGCATGCCATTTGCACAGCGGCGCAGCGCGGAGTGGATGTCAGTATCATTCTGCCGATGAAGAACGATTCGATGATGGTGAACTGGGCAAGTAAGGCGTTCTTTGGCGAATTGCTGGAAGCCGGTGTCAAAATTTACCAGTTCGAAGACGGCCTGCTGCATACCAAAAGTATTCTGGTCGACGGCCAGCTCAGTCTGGTCGGCACGGTGAATCTGGATATGCGCAGTCTGTGGCTCAATTTTGAGATAACACTGGTCATTGATGACGCCGGATTTGGCGATGATTTGGGCCGCGTGCAGGAAGATTATATTGCCCGCTCGCATTTGCTGGATGTGGAAGCCTGGCTTAAACGTCCTTTCTGGCACCGCATCGTCGAACGATTGTTCTACTTTTTCAGTCCGCTGCTGTAAAAGCCACGTCGGGCATGATGTAATACACACAGTACCGGCCTGAACCAGCCTGAATACACTCATCTGTAAACGAGAATGATATGGACCTGAATAATCGCCTGACCGAAGACGAAACGCTTGAACAAGCCTACGACATCTTTCTGGAACTGGCCGGAGATAACCTTGATCCGGCAGACATCCTGATCTTCAATCTGCAATTTGAAGAACGTGGCGGCGCTGAATTATATGACCCGGCTGAAGACTGGGTTGAGCACGTGGATTTCGACTTAAATCCGGACTTCTTTGCTGAAGTGGTGATTGGCCTGGCTGACGCTGAAGACCAGCCTATCAATGATATTTTCGCCCGTGTTCTGCTGTGTCGCGAGAAAGATCACAAGCTGTGCCATATCCTCTGGAAAGAATAATCTTCTCCGTCGTCCTTCAGACTGGCTCTGTGTTGGCTGCTTTCATGCAACTCGAATGATTTAGGGGGGCGGTTAACAGAAAAGAAAAACCTGCCATTGGCAGGTTTTTTTATGCTTTCCGTCTGAGAATATTTATCAGAGCGGATCGACTTTCAGACAGGATACCGCGTGGCGGAAGCTGCCTTCCAGCAACGGACGGGTTATCGCACATTCTGGTCCGGCGATCGGGCAGCGGGTACGGAACACGCAACCTGACGGCGGATTAATTGGCGAAGGTAACTCCCCTTCCAGCAACTGAATGACTTTGTTGCGCTCTTTGTCCGGATCAGGAACCGGCACCGCAGACATCAGGGCACGGGTATACGGATGCTGAGGATTGTTGTACACCTCATCATAAGTCCCCAGCTCGACGGCATGACCAAGATACATCACCAGAACACGGTCAGAGATGTGCTTTACCACCGCCAGATCGTGCGCGATGAAAATCAGCGACAAGCCCATTTCACGCTGCAACTGCTGAAGCAGGTTAACCACCTGCGCCTGGATGGACACATCCAGTGCAGAGACTGGCTCATCACAGATAATCAGTTTCGGTTCCAGGATGAGTGCGCGCGCGATGCCAATACGCTGACACTGACCACCGGAGAATTCGTGCGGGTAACGGTTAATCAGGTTAGGCAGCAGCCCGACCTTTAACATCATTGCCTTCACTTTTTCCTTCACCTCAAGACGAGGCATCTTCGGATTATAGGTTTTCAGCGGCTCGGCAATGATTTCACCAATGGTCATACGCGGGTTCAGGGACGCCAGCGGATCCTGGAAAATCATCTGGATATCACTGCGCGTGTGGCGCCACTCGCTGTCCGACATATTCAGCAGATCTTTGCCCAGCCATGCGACACGACCGTCAGTGGCTTTCACCAACCCGATCAGCGCACGGGCAAAGGTCGATTTACCACAACCAGATTCCCCCACTACGCCCAGCGTTTCCCCTTCATAAAGACGCAGGGTCACGCCGTCGACGGCTTTCAGGGTTTTCGAGGGCTGCCAGAACCATTGTTTACCGTCTTTGATGTCGAAATGGACTTTAAGATCAGCCACTTCGAGCAGAACTTTTTTCTCTGGCGCGTGGGTGTTCATTGCCGCACTGTTCATGATTGTGTTGTCTGTCATACCAGCTCCTCCAGCGGCTTAAAGCATGCACGCAAACGGCCATCCCCGAAACGCTCCAGCGGCGGTGCCGAGGAGCAGATATCCATCGCATGCGGACAGCGCGGCTGGAACGGACAACCTTTTGGCAGGCGCAGCAAGTTTGGCGGGTTGCCCGGAATAGTCATCATCGCGCCACCTTCGGCATCAAGACGAGGAACCGCATTGAGCAGGCCGATGGAATAAGGATGACAAGGTTCATAAAACACATCGCGTGCACGGCCATATTCCATGGTTCGCCCGGCGTACATCACCAGCACTTTGTCGCAGATACCGGCCACCACGCCAAGGTCATGCGTAATCATAATGATTGCTGTGTTGAACTCTGATTTCAGTTCATTCAGTAATGTCATGATTTGCGCCTGAACGGTCACGTCCAGCGCCGTGGTCGGCTCATCGGCAATCAGCAATTTAGGGCGGCACAGCAACGCCATTGCAATCATCACACGCTGGCGCATACCACCGGAGAATTCATGTGGGAACATTTTCATACGCTTGCGGGCTTCCGGCATTTTCACCGCGTCCAGCATGCGTACGGATTCTTCAAACGCTTCGCGCTTACTCATTTTTTTATGCAGGATCAGGACTTCCATCAACTGTTCACCCACGCGCATGTACGGGTTGAGAGAGGTCATCGGATCCTGGAAGATCATCGAAATCTGTTCTGCGCGCAGCTTATTGAGCTGTTGTTGTGGCAGATTGAGGATTTCGCGGCCATTAAATTTCGCCGAACCGCCGATGCGGCCATTACTGGCCAGTAATCCCATCAGAGCAAAGGCGGTTTGTGATTTGCCAGAACCGGATTCGCCCACAATGCCCAGCGTTTCGCCAGCACGCAGATCGAAATTCAGATCGTTCACTGCGGTAACGTCACCGTCCGGAGTCTCGAACGTGACGCGCAAATCCTGAACATCAAGTAAGATTGGCGGAACTTTGCCGTCAACCGCGGCGGGGGCTGCAAATGTGGAATGTTCAATGGTGCTCATGATTGCACTCCTTAACGATCTTTCGGGTCGAGGGCATCACGCAAGCCATCGCCGATAAAATTGAAACAAAACAGAGTTACAACCAGGAAGCCTGCCGGGAACAGCAGTAACCAAGGTGAAACTTCCATCGAGTTGGCGCCATCGCTTAACAACGCGCCCCAACTGCTCAGTGGTTCCTGTGTACCCAATCCCAGGAAGCTCAGGAAGGATTCAAACAAAATCATGCTCGGCACCAGCAGCGATGCGTAGACCACGACAACGCCCAGCACATTGGGAACAATGTGACGCAGGACAATATTGCGCGTGCTCACACCACTCACCAGCGCCGCTTCGATGAATTCTTTACGCTTGAGGCTGAGAGTCTGTCCACGCACGATACGCGCCATGTCCAGCCAGGACACCATCCCGATCGCCACGAATATCAGCAGGATGTTTTGCCCGAAGAAGGTCACCAGCAGAATAACGAAGAACATGAACGGGAAGGAGTTGAGAATTTCCAGCAGACGCATCATTGCGGAGTCAATTTTACCGCCAAGATAACCGGACAACGACCCGTAAAGCGTACCGAGAATAACGGCCACTAACGCTGCCGCTACACCGACCATCAGGGAAATACGTCCGCCGATCGCCACACGTACCAGCAAATCACGGCCTGAAGAGTCAGTGCCGAAATAGTGGTGAGAAGCAAAATCAGGCGCCGCTGACATCATATTCCAGTCGGTATCATCGTAGGAAAACTGGGATAACATCGGCGCAAACGCCACGAATAGCGCGATAAATGCCAGCACGATCAGGCTGGTGACCGCGGCACGGTTGTGCATAAAACGACGTCGTGCATCCTGCCACAGACTGCGGCCTTCAACTTCGAGTTTTTCGCTGAAGTTTTCTACGACGTCGCTATTTTTCTTACTTAACATCATTGACGTACTCCGGCATTAATAACGGATTTTCGGGTCGATGACGGCATAAAGCACGTCGACGATCGCATTGAATAATATGGTCAATGCGCCCACTAAAATGGTCAGGCTCAAGACCAGTGAGTAGTCACGGTTTAATGCACCGTTAACAAACAGCTGGCCAATGCCCGGCAATCCGAAAATGCTCTCGATGACCATCGAACCGGTGATAATCCCAACGAAGGCCGGTCCCATGTATGACAATACCGGCAGCAGTGCAGGTTTAAGCGCGTGGCGCAAAATGATGCGACGCAGCGGCAACCCTTTGGCGCGAGCTGTACGGATGAAGTTGGAATGCAGAATTTCGATCATTGAACCGCGGGTGATACGCGCAATACTGGCGATATAAGCCAGTGACAGTGCCACCATCGGCAGGATCATATATTTGGCACCACCGCCATTCCAGCCGCCGCCAGGCAACCATTTAAGCGTGATGGCAAATATCAGCACCAGTAACGGCGCAACCACGAAACTGGGTATGACCACCCCCGTCATCGCAACGCCCATCACCGTGTAATCCCATTTCGTGTTCTGGTTGAGTGCTGCGATAACGCCCGCACTGACTCCAAACACAATCGCCATGATAAATGCCGCCAGACCCAGTTTCGCTGAAACCGGGAAAGAAGCCGCAACCAGATCATTAACGGTGTAGTCCTTATATTTGAACGACGGGCCAAAATCGCCTTTCGCCAGTTGTTCTAAATAATGGAAATATTGCTTATACATTGGGTCATTGAGGTGATATTTCGCCTCAATGTTCGCCATCACTTCTGGCGGAAGATTACGCTCACCCGTAAAAGGGCTGCCAGGTGCAAGACGCATCATAAAAAACGAAATGGTGATCAGAATGAATAGCGTCGGAATCGCTTCCAGACAGCGGCGTAAAATAAACTTTAACATTGCCCGTACCTGTTTCTAAGCCTGTCACTACAGCTTGATAGTTTTGGCTTGGTCACGACGACTATCGGGTGATAGCCGCCGTGGTGGCTCTTTGCTTCAGCACCGAAAACCGGCACTAAAAACATTACCTTCATCAATAAAGAAGGAGCAAGGCAGCTCGGGGATGCCTTGCTCTGACACTGATTAATTAGTGTTTGATGATGTATAAGTCTTTAACGTAGACGTTGTCCTGTGGATCTTTACCGGTGTAACCACCAACGTATGGTTTCACCAGACGCGCGTTCACGTAGTAATAGACAGGCACAATCGCAGAATCTTTATCGAGCTGGGTTTCAGCTTTCTGATACAGCGCTGCGCGTTCTTCGTCAGTTTTCGCGGTCAGCGTGTCCGCGATGTCTTTATCAAACGCAGGGCTCTTATAGTGAGCCGTGTTGTTGCTGCTGTCAGAGAGCATGGTGTTCAGGAAGGAAGAAGGTTCGTTGTAATCGGAGCACCAGCCAGCACGGGCGATATCGAAGTTGCCCTGATGACGGCTGTCCAGGAAGGTTTTCCACTCCTGGTTAACGAGTTTCACGTCAACACCCAGGTTTTTCTTCCAGATAGCGGCAGCGGCGATAGCCAGTTTTTTGTGCAGATCAGACGTGTTGTACAGCAGGTCGAAAGTCAGTGGTTTAGCTGGGGTATAACCCGCTTCAGCCAGCAGTTTTTTAGCCTGCTCGTTACGCTGTTCCTGAGTCTCTTTAAACCAGGCCGGAGGCGTCAGTTTTGCACCATCAGTGTAAGGAGGGGTATAGCCATAAGCTGGCAAATCGCCCTGCGCTTTTACTTTGTTCACGATGATGTCGCGATCCAGGCCCAGTTTCAGCGCTTCACGAACACGCGAATCAGTGAATGGTGCTTTCTGGTTATTGATTTCGTAGTAATAAGTGCACAGGTACGGGTCAACGTGGACTTCGGTCGGGATTTCTTTTTTCAGTTTCTGGAACAGTTCGATCGGCATGTTGTTATAGGTCATGTCGATTTCGCCGCTACGGTAGCGGTTAACGTCAGTCACTTCAGAGGAGATTGGCAGGTAAGTGACCTGATTAATAACGGTTTTCGCGTTATCCCAGTAAGTCGGGCTACGCTCCAGAACAATACGTTCGTTAACGGTCCAGGTTTTCAGTTTGTATGCACCGTTGCTCACGTAGTTTTCTGGCTGAGTCCATTTGTCGCCAAATTTCTCAACAACACTTTTGTTTACCGGCTTCATCGCGGTGTGAGACAGCATTTTGACGAAATAGGGAACAGGTTCGGTCAGAGTGACTTGCAGGGTATGGTCGTCAAGCGCTTTCACACCCAGAGTATCAGGGCTTTTCTTACCGCTGATGATGTCGTCAATGTTTTCGATATGACCGTATTGCAGATAGCTTTCATACGGAGACGCAGTTTTCGGATCCGCCAGACGCTGCCAGCTATAGACAAAATCTTCGGCTGTTACAGGGTCGCCGTTAGACCATTTAGCCTCCGGGCGCAGGTGGAAGGTCCAGACTTTAAAATCTTTGTTTTCCCAACTGGTGGCTACACCAGGAATGACGCTGCCGTCTTTGCTATCGGTATTTACCAGGCCTTCCAGCAAATCACGGATAACGTTAGATTCCGGCACGCCTTCGACTTTATGCGGGTCGAGAGACTGAACTTCAGAACCGTTGTTGCGCACCAGCTCTTGTTTGGCGGCCAGAGTCACGCCTGCTGGCACGTTGGCTGCGAATGCATTATTGATTGAAACAGATCCTACTGCAGCCAGAATGCAGGCAGCGAGCAGATTTTTTTTTGTGATGTTGGTCATTTTTATTCAACTCCAGTTTTTATTATGAACTTGCACGCCCGGGTGCAAGATAAACCCTTGCTGGGTCAATGGGTTTCAAAAGCAGGAACGAATTGCTCAAGAAAGGCCCCCATGTAGTTACCACCCGCAGATGGCTGTCCCCTATTACTGCATGTATTACTCAATAACGTTGGAAACGTCAGGCTGTTGTTCGCCATGTTGTTTCCGGGATCGTTAAGGATGATCCCACCCCATTTGATTTACCCCGTGCACAACAAAACAAGGTTCTGCGTCACACCAGGTAATCACATACTGTTATTCCTGACCTTAACAATATTATTTTCTTATTCGCCTCACGGCGATAGAAAGCCCTTCGCAGTTAAGCGCCTGAATTCAATTAATGAGAAGAAGAGATGAAGGTTTGTTTTGCAGAACCGGCAGACTCAACAAAAGACTGTGTAATGTCGCCAGCACAATGCCCGGCTTTCTTTTCGCAGAAAGCGGCTGAGGATAATTTTGTGGTACGCATTGCGACACGATACTCTCCAAAAACAAATAAAATGGCTTCAATCTTTCTGTCTCTAGCAAGATTCGTTCTCACTCAGAGCATCCCGCTTAACAAAATTCCATTTTTGAAGGCGATTTGAAAATTATCAGAAGCCTGATACAGGCGCCAATAAATTTTGCAAATTTGTTACGCAATTCTCTTTTACTGGTTACAAGCCCGATGAGCCATCCACAAGGAAACATTTGGAAACCTTGCTTAACTCATTGTTTATTGGCATTTTTACGATAATTTTTAGCGCAAAATTAACGTCACTGATTGCATAAGAACTCGCCTGACACAATCCGTTAACATTAAGATGTTTTCAAGGATAAACACCTGTTAACTGCGGTGTTAACACTAATAACATCTCGATACAGCATGCACAAGCCTTACAGAATGATGTGGATAAATTAGCGTCAAAACGGGCAGTAAAGATGCGTATTTAGCTAAAAATTCGCTAAGTTTATTAGAAGAAATGAAGACTTGGTTCGAAAAGAAGAATGAGACGTGGCTTTACGCCACATTTAGGTGCAAACGCGCTTAATTAAGTCATTAGCTGCACTATATTAATGCATCGCATTATAAGGAAAGGTAATAATTATCACGAAAACCCACCCGTGTTTCCGTGATAATTCAGTGACCAGCAGGTTAGAGCAGGCCAGGGAAAATAGCTTTAATCCCTGTCACAATAAATTCGATACCCAGAGACATCAGCAAAAGCCCCATGATACGCGTAATCACGTTAATCCCGGTTTGCCCCAGTAATCGCACCAGCAATGGTGCCGCTCTGAACAGTAACCAGCAACAAAATGCAAAGAAGATAATCGCAAGTGTCAGTCCCAGCAGATTCGGCCAACTGTGATAGCGTGAACTCCATACAATCGTTGAACTGATTGCGCCCGGTCCGGCCATCAGAGGTAGCGCAAGCGGAACCACCCCGACATTTTCACGTATCGCTGTTTCTGATTTTTCCTGCTTGTTCTGTTTGTCCTCGCCCAGTTTCCCGCTGATCATAGACATCGCAATAGTCACCACCAGGATCCCACCCGCAATTCGGAATGAATCAATCGATATACCAAACAGATGTAAAATGGAATCGCCCAGGAAAAGTGCCGTCGACAATATAATGGCAACCGACAGGTTTGCCGTCATATTGGTTTTATTACGCCCCGCTGCCGCCTGATAGCTTGTCATGCTGATGAAGACTGGCAAGATCCCCACAGGGTTGACCAGCGCAAACAGACCGACGAAAAACTTGATATACCCTGAAAAATCTAATAAAGATTGGCTCACGCAGAACTCCGCATAACTATGCCAGTAGATGAAGGTTTTGATGGGCGCTAATGTACTGGAATCCCCGTAAAGGCGCCACGTCGTTTCATAGTTTTTATCACCAGATTTCCGAACAAAGGCAGTGAATACAACTTTTGTTAAAAAACAGCTTTTTTATTGATAACTTTAGATACAAAACTGTATTATCCAAGGGAGAATTTGATAACCATTCTCAATATCAAGTTGCTGAAAGGTGTCAGCATCAGTATTTAGTGATCCAGATCAAATTGACGCTGCCTACAAATAGGTAATCTCAGTACATAGTCACTCAGCGTTACATGAAAGATAAAACGTCCAGTGATGAAGGTGATTTATTTAACGTCATCTGCTTTACCCGGTGCTTCACAACTGAAAGCTCTTTGAGCAAATAAAGAGACAAAGACAACACATTGAGAATCTTAGATTTAATTAGTTTCTCACGGTGACTGATAGCAGGTCTATACTAGTCTTTGGCGGATTATTTACTAAAAGAGTTTAACTTTATCAGGAGAGCATTATGGCTGTAACAAATGTCGCTGAACTAAACGCACTCGTTGCTCGGGTCAAGAAGGCACAGCGCGAATATGCCAACTTCAGTCAAGAACAAGTCGATAAGATTTTCGCTGCCGCCGCCCTGGCTGCTGCCGATTCTCGAATTCTGCTGGCAAAACTGGCTGTTGAAGAATCCGGAATGGGTATTGTTGAAGACAAAGTGATCAAAAACCACTTCGCTTCTGAATACATTTACAATGCTTACAAAGATGAAAAAACTTGTGGCATCCTGGGCCAGGATGACACCTTCGGTACCATCACTATCGCTGAGCCAATTGGTCTGATTTGCGGTATTGTCCCGACTACCAACCCAACTTCTACTGCAATTTTCAAGGCGCTTATCAGCCTGAAAACCCGTAACGGTATTATCTTCTCTCCACATCCACGTGCCAAGAATGCAACGAACAAGGCTGCGGATATCGTTCTGCAAGCGGCCATCGCTGCCGGCGCGCCAAAAGATATCATTGGCTGGATTGATGAACCAAGCGTAGAGCTTTCCAACCAACTGATGCACCACCCGGATCTGAACCTGATTCTGGCAACAGGTGGTCCGGGCATGGTTAAAGCAGCTTATAGCTCCGGTAAACCAGCAATCGGCGTGGGTGCAGGTAATACACCAGTCGTTGTTGATGAAACCGCAGATATCAAACGTGTTGTTGCTTCCGTCCTGATGTCTAAAACCTTCGATAACGGTGTCATCTGTGCCTCTGAGCAGTCCATCATCGTGGTTGATTCAGCTTATAATGCAGTCCGTGAACGTTTCGCTTCTCACGGCGGCTACATGCTGCAGGGTAAAGAACTCAAAGCCGTTTCAGATATCATTCTGAAAAATGGCGGCCTCAACGCCGCTATCGTAGGTCAGCCAGCAGTGAAAATTGCTGAAATGGCTGGCATTAAAGTGCCTGCGAATACTAAAGTGCTCATCGGTGAAGTCACCATTGTTGACGAATCTGAACCGTTTGCGCATGAAAAACTGTCCCCTACCCTCGCTATGTACCGCGCTAAGAATTTCGAAGACGCCGTCGCTAAAGCAGAGAAACTGGTAGAAATGGGCGGTATCGGCCATACCTCTTGCCTGTATACAGACCAGGACAACCAACCAGAACGTGTGAATTATTTTGGCAACAAAATGAAAACCGCACGTATTCTGATCAACACCCCGGCTTCACAGGGTGGTATCGGTGACCTGTACAACTTCAAACTTGCTCCGTCTCTGACGCTGGGTTGCGGTTCCTGGGGTGGTAACTCCATCTCTGAAAACGTCGGTCCTAAACACTTGATCAACAAGAAAACTGTAGCGAAGCGAGCAGAAAACATGTTGTGGCATAAACTTCCTAAATCTATCTACTTCCGTCGTGGCTCACTGCCAATCGCACTGGAAGAAGTGGCGACTGATGGAGCAAAACGCGCCTTCATCGTAACTGACCGCTTCCTGTTCAATAACGGCTATGCCGATCAGATCACCAGCGTTCTGAAAGGTCATGGTATTGAAACTGAAGTATTCTTCGAAGTTGAAGCTGACCCGACGCTGAGCATTGTTCGTAAAGGTGCTGAGCAGATGAACTCCTTCAAACCAGACGTTATCATCGCGCTGGGTGGTGGTTCACCAATGGATGCTGCGAAGATTATGTGGGTTCTGTATGAACACCCGAATACTCAGTTCGAAGATTTGGCGCTGCGTTTTATGGATATCCGTAAACGTATCTACAAATTCCCGAAAATGGGCGTAAAAGCGAAAATGATCGCCGTCACGACCACTTCCGGTACTGGTTCAGAAGTTACACCATTTGCCGTTGTTACTGACGATGCGACTGGCCAGAAATACCCACTGGCTGACTATGCTCTGACACCTGACATGGCTATCGTTGACGCCAATCTTGTCATGAACATGCCGAAATCACTGTGTGCCTTCGGTGGTCTGGATGCCGTCACTCACGCACTGGAAGCTTATGTTTCTGTACTGGCGAACGAATACTCCGACGGTCAGGCTCTGCAGGCACTGAAACTGCTGAAAGAAAACCTGCCAGCCAGCTACAAAGATGGCGCTAAAAACCCGGTTGCCCGTGAACGTGTTCACAATGCGGCGACTATCGCGGGTATCGCGTTTGCTAACGCCTTCCTTGGGGTTTGTCACTCAATGGCCCACAAACTGGGTTCAGAGTTCCACATTCCGCACGGTCTGGCTAACGCCATGCTGATTTCAAACGTTATCCGTTATAACGCCAACGATAACCCAACGAAACAGACGGCTTTCAGTCAGTATGACCGTCCGCAAGCGCGTCGTCGTTACGCAGAAATTGCAGACCATTTAGGTCTGGGCGCTCCTGGTGACCGTACTGCACAGAAAATCCAGAAACTGCTGACCTGGTTGGATGAAATCAAAGCTGAACTGGGTATCCCAACCTCTATTCGTGAAGCTGGCGTTCAGGAAGCTGACTTCCTGGCTAAAGTAGATAAACTGTCTGAAGATGCGTTTGATGACCAGTGTACCGGTGCTAACCCACGTTACCCGCTGATCGCCGAATTGAAACAGATTCTGATGGATACTTACTACGGCCGTGAATACAGTGAAGACGTAGCAGAAGAAGTTGCTGCTCCTGCGCCAAAAGCTGAAAAGAAAACCAGCAAAAAATAATCTGCTGAGATACTGATAGTAAAAAACCCGCTGAAAGGCGGGTTTTTTTATGGTCCGAATTCGCGATTTATCATTCAACTCTGGCTCATCGAACTTAGTCAGCGCTCATGACTTAGAGAGTCTTACTTTCATCCCTGCCATCAAACGCAGCCATCGCTTCTTTGTAATGCTTACGGCAGACCGAAACATAACTTTCATCACCGCCAATAACGACCTGTGCGCCATCATGTAAGGCGTTACCGTTCTCATCCAGTCTCAGGTTGCGGTTGGCTTTGCGACCACAATGGCAGATGGTTTTAAGCTCAACCAGTTTATCCGCCCAGGCCAGCAGATATTCACTGCCCTCAAAAAGTTCTCCACGAAAATCCGTTCTCAGACCATAGCAAAGTACAGGCACATCCAGATCGTCCACAACGTCCGTCAGCTGCGATACCTGAGCTTTGGTGAGAAACTGGCACTCATCAATCAGAACGCAACTCAAACGCTGTGTGCGGTTCTCCTGAGCCACCAGATTGAAGAGTTCTGTCTCTGTGTTGTAAAGCTCTGCAGGAGACGACAAGCCGATTCGCGAACTGACTTTACCCTGACCATACCGGTTATCGAGTTCTGCTGTTAACACCAGCGTGCGCATACCACGTTCTTGATAATTATATGAAGATTGCAGCAACGAGGTGGACTTACCGGCATTCATCGCCGAGTAATAGAAATAAAGCTGAGCCATAAAGAAGTGATCCCATAAAGTAATGGATGGCATAAATTTTCGGCATGTATTGTATCACATGCCTGGCAGACTATAACAACCGGAGAGTGGCACTGATATCTGACACGGGCGGGCATTCATTCCCGGTAAAGAAATCACAGAGGCTTACAATAAAAATTATACGACATGAGATAATTATGGCCTGCTGACACGGCAGAATACCCGCAATGAAAGCGCAGTTTATATGTCTGCATTGCAGAGTAAGAGTTTGTCTATACATTAAAAAAGACAATTGAAATGCTACCGGCAAAGAATCATTTTTCTGATCTTGTGCTTCATCTCTCAAGCCTTTCCATATCCTTACATTACATGACTTCACGGATCCTTTAATTTTGTGAACTCTCGCTGACTTAAAAAAACACTTACACAAAGCATCAACAATCCTCAACAGAGGATTGAAATTAGGGTTATCATCCCCAGATTAATAGCGCTAAGCGACCTGGCTATATTTCTCTGCGGATAAACATTATTTGCTTTAAATGCGTAAATTAAGGTCAAGCAAACAAATTCGCTATTGCAGAATACAGAAGAGCATTCTATTATTAGCCAAACGCCCCCCACCAATATAATTTGAGACTAGTATAATGAGCGAAGCATTAAAGATTCTGAACAACATCCGTACTCTGCGTGCGCAAGCAAGAGAATGCACTCTGGAAACTCTGGAAGAGATGCTGGAAAAATTAGAAGTTGTTGTGAACGAGCGTCGCGAAGAAGATTCTCAGGCAGCTGCTGAGATTGAAGAGCGCACCCGTAAACTGCAACAATACCGCGAAATGCTGATTGCGGACGGTATTGATCCTAATGAATTGCTGCAGACAATGGCTGCGACTAAAGCGACTGGTAAAGCAAAACGTGCAGCACGCCCGGCTAAATACAAATACGTTGATGAGAACGGCGAAAACAAAACCTGGACTGGCCAGGGTCGTACTCCAGCTGTAATCAAGAAAGCAATCGAAGAGCAAGGTAAATCACTGGACGATTTCCTGCTGTAATTGCCCTGATTAACGTTACTGTTAATGCTAAAAAGCCCATCACTCTGATGGGCTTTTTGTTTTTATTACGCTGTAACAGGCGAACCGCAAATACAAAACTGATAAAACAGATTGATACAACCTGTTCAATAAACATCTATAAGATTTAACTGATTCCATAAAAAAAGGCTGCGTCAGCAGCCTTTAGCAAGAAATACAAAATCAAACCTGATAAAAGTCGCGATACCAGTCCACAAAGCGCTGTACGCCTTGCTCTACAGGTGTCTCAGGCTTGAAGTCAATCGCCTTAGCCAGCGGTGATGTGTCTGCGCTGGTCTCGTGTACATCGCCTGGCTGCATTGGCAGCATATTCTTACCCGCAACCATTCCCAACGCCTTCTCCAGCGCACTGATATACGTCATCAGTTTCACGGGGTTGCTGTTGCCAATATTATAAACACTATAAGGTGCAGAACTGCTGGCAGGAGAGCCACCTTCTACAGTCCAGTCCGGATCAGATTGTGGAATAACATCCTGTAAACGAACAATGGCTTCGGCGATATCATCGATATAAGTAAAATCACGACGCATTTCGCCATGGTTATAAACATCGATATTCTGCCCGGCAAGTATTGCTTTGGTGAACTTAAACAATGCCATGTCCGGGCGTCCCCACGGGCCATATACGGTGAAGAAACGTAATCCGGTCGTAGGGATCTTATAAAGATGTGAATAAGTGTGAGCCATTAATTCATTAGCCTTTTTCGTTGCGGCATACAGCGAAACAGGATGATCCACAGAATCATCCGTTGAAAAAGGCTGTTTTTTGTTCAGGCCATAAACTGAACTGGAAGAGGCATAAAGCAAATGTCCGACTTTATTATGACGACAACCTTCCAGAACATTAACAAATCCTATGAGGTTGGCATCCGCATAAGCCAGAGGATTTTCGATTGAATATCGGACACCCGCCTGCGCGGCTAAATGGATAACCCGTTCAAAACGCTGTTCCGCAAACAATGCGGCCATACCCTCACGATCAGCTAAATCCAGCTTAATAAATTCAAAGCCGACTTTATTTTCCAGCTGAGCAAGGCGGGCAAGTTTCAGATTGACGTCATAGTAGTCATTCAGATTATCAATGCCGATAACGGAATGACCCGCAGCCAACAAACGTTGTGACACATAGAACCCAATAAAGCCCGCTGCGCCAGTGACCAGATATTTCATGAAAACTCCTTACAGAACCGGATTGATTGATGCGCCACGACCTATGCCGTAGTAAGTAAATCCGCGTTTCTCCAAACGTTCAGGATCGAATAAATTACGACCATCAAAGATAACCGGCTCTTTTAATGCTTTTTTGATCACATCAAAATCAGGGGCACGGAAATTCTGCCACTCCGTACAAATAATCAACGCATCAGCATTGTGCAATGCCGCTTCTTTGGTGCCCATCAATTCCAGATCATCACGGTGACCATAGATCCGCTGCGTTTCATTCATCGCTTCAGGATCATAGGCTTTGATTTTCGCGCCTGCAGCCCAGAGTTGTTCCATTAATACGCGACTCGATGCTTCACGCATATCATCGGTATTAGGCTTAAATGACAGCCCCCACAGTGCAAAGGTTTTCCCTTTCAGGTCATCGCCAAAATGGCGCTGAATGAAAGCAGGCAATTTATATTTTTGCTGGTAATTGACCTGTTCTACCGCCTGCAACAATTTAGGCTGATAGCCAATATGCTCAGCAGTACGGATCAACGCCTGGACGTCTTTAGGGAAACACGAACCGCCGTAGCCGCAGCCAGGGTAGATAAAGTGGTAGCCAATGCGTGAATCAGAACCGATACCCTGGCGGACTTTCTCGATATCCGCACCGAGCATTTCTGCCAGATTAGACATTTCATTCATGAAACTGATTTTGGTCGCCAGCATACAGTTAGCGGCATATTTGGTCAGCTCTGCACTGCGGATATCCATCAGGATCATACGATCGTGATTACGATTGAAAGGTTCGTAAAGTTCACGGATCGGATCAATAGCATCCGGGTTATCAGTACCGATGACAATACGTTCAGGTCGCATACAGTCTGCGACTGCTGCACCTTCTTTGAGGAATTCAGGGTTTGATACCACATCAAAGTTGATATCTGCACCACGTTCTTTGAGTTTCTCGGTCATTACTGCACGGACCTTGTCCGCAGTACCGACCGGAACGGTGGATTTATCAATGACCACTTTGGGTTCGGTCATGTACTCAGCAATCGTACGCGCCACGGCAGTCACATATTTCAGATCAGCGGAACCGTCTTCATCCGGTGGAGTACCCACCGCGATAAATTGTACCGTTGCATGCGCTACACCGTCAGCCGCATTGGTACTGAAAAGCAAGCGCCCTGCTTCATAGTTGCTCTGAACCAGCGGCGTCAGGCCCGGTTCAAAAATTGGGATCTGCCCGTTTTTCAGGTTTTCTACTTTCTTTGCATCTACATCGATACACAAAACTTCATGCCCAACTTCAGCAAGAACCGCCGCCTGAACAAGTCCGACGTAACCGATACCAAAAACTGTTACTTTCATCAGCGAATTCCTATTTGTTATTTTAAACAATGTAAAATAGACAGCCAAATTTACCGGAACGGATTATACCAGTTTCAGCCGCAAGTGCGCCTGCAAAGGCATATTTTGCATTGAGATACATCTTAGAAGATTGAAATAAAGTGGGAAGACAAAAAAACGTGTGGGAAAAATGCTCAGGATTATTAATAAATTATTATCAATAGTAATAAATTTGCTCAATCAACAGACAGCATTAATCTCAGACGACCACCCGAACCCCAGACCTGACATTGCCAGGCATCACATTTCTGACTGATTTGATTGGAGTATGTTGCGCCAGTGGTGCCGAGCGGCACACCATTGCTGAGCTGAATCATATTGGTGCCGGTATTCACGTTGGCATGTAATCCCGCAGAAACCAGAATGAGATTCTTATACCCGGCATGATAATAACCAAGCAGCAACGGGAATTGTCCTTCGAGATTTGCCTGCTTGAATAAATGGTTGACCTGTTTAAGCAGCGTCGACATTTGTGGCAACCGCTGATGCTGATTACTTAAGTGCTCACGTAATAAGCTGTTAAAAATAGCACGCAACAATAACGCCGCCAGTACGCCATTTTCGTTGGCACGGGTCACGTCCAGACAATAGAAACCGAGATCTTTGGAGGAAAGCGCGGCGATATCCAGCACCAGTCCCGGACTTTCCGCTGATGTCAGTTGCCGGTAGTTGATGCGGCAATGCGCCAGCCTCTGCTGAACCGGTGGCTGTAATTCCTGCAACAAACGCTGTGCTTCATTAGGGTTGCGGCACAGCGCTTCCCAGTCCTGAACCAGCGAGCTTTCCTCCATCGCCTGTGATGAAAAAAGCTTCGGGTATAAAGACGAAAGCAGCGCTTCGCGTAACCGGTTGAGATCGCTGATCGGTTTGAGAAGAACATCTTCCACGCCGAGTCGCAGCATTGATGCAACGTCGGTCATTTTATCCGTGGCGGAGATCACCAGAACAGGGATTTTATTTCCCTGTAATCGCAGGTTTTCGACGAACTCCATACCGCCCATCTCAGGCATCGCCAAATCGCAGAGAATCAGGTCAGGCGGGTAATCTTCGACCAGAGACAAAGCCTCAAGGCCATTTTCGGCTTCCGTAAATGTCGCACCGAGGGAACTTACATAGCCAGCAAGTATGGATCGGAAGACGGCTTCGTCTTCAACGATGAGAATATGCTTGCTTGTAAGTGGCTTGTCCATCAGGGTCCCCCAGAATTTCTTATTCTAATAGTGGCTCATAAAGCCTGTTTTTGCTTGGCAGAATTGTCAGATTAGGCCAAACACATTTTAAGCCATTCAGAACTGTCTATTTTTAATCAGGGGTAGCAATTGCTCTCTCTGTTTTTCAACGGCAAGACGGCCTGCCTCGATCGCTTCTTCTGCCCGATGGAAGTCCAGCGTCGAAATTTGCGGGCAATAAGGCTGGATCAACACATCCGGCGGGTCGCCTGCCATGCGATTACGTTTGAGGCGGTTTTCCAGCACCTGAATGGACGTTGACATAATTTCCATCGCCGAGGGGCTGACGTTGGGTTTTCTGGCATTTGGACGGGTTAAACGCTGACGTATTCTGTCACGCCAGCTCACTTCTTTCTCAGTATCCAGTGCTTCGCCGGTCGGTTGTACCGTCAGCAAATCCTGCTGCATCAGATGCGCGTCGTGCTGGAGATCAACGGCGATAACGATATCAGCGCCAAGTGCGCGAGTCAGCGAAATGGGCACCGGATTCACCACCGCCCCATCAACCAGCCAGTAACCGTTGTGCCAGACCGGTGCCAGCAGGCCGGGCATACTGCACGAGGCGCGGATAGCCTCATGCAAGTCCCCTTTTGTCAGCCACAATTCGCGACCGGTACTCAGATTGGTGGCGACTGCGCCAAACTTCTTCGAGCACTTTTCAAACTCATCAATGCGGATCAACTGCCCCACGGCATTGAACACACGCTCTCCACGCAGCAATCCTCCGCGCTTCCACGAAAAGTCCATCAGTCGCAGCACATCCCAGTAACTGAACGAGCGAACCCAGCTTTCTATTGCAGGCAATCTGTTACTGGCGTAGGCCGCGCCGACCAGTGCGCCAACTGAACAACCGGCGACGACATCAACGTCGATATCCATTTCCTTCAGGGCATTAATCACGCCAATGTGTGCCCACCCTTTCGCGGCTCCCGAGCCAAGGGCAAGACCAATGGTGACTTTTCTGCTCATCTGATGACCTTATATTGCGCATAGCATTAGAATCAACGGGCAAGCGCGTTGTCACCCGGCGAGTTTGTTAGGTAACATATCGGTTTGGTGCATTCAATAGCGCAACCTGCGTTGTTAAATTTATAAGCCCTGCAATTCAGGAGTTTCCGTGTCAGAACTTTGCCCATGCTGCAGCAACCTTTCTTTCGAAGAGTGCTGCCAGCCATACATCGCTGAGTGTAAGGTGGCGCCGACACCGTCTGCGCTGATGCGCTCGCGCTACACCGCCTACGTCCTGAAAAATGCGAGTTATCTGATCGCCACCTGGCATCCGGATTGTCAACCCGGGCGCTGGCGTGAAAGTTTACAGGAAGGCTTTACCAGTACGCACTGGCAAGGTTTACAGGTGATCGCTCAGTCAGAGGGACGCAATGCTGATGAAGGTTTCGTTGAGTTTGCTGCACGATTTACCGAAACCGGCGACGAACATATTCATCTGATCCATGAGCGTTCGCGATTTCTTCGTTTGAACGAACGCTGGTACTATATCGACGGAATTAAACCGCAGACAGGACGCAATGACGCCTGCCCGTGCGGATCGGGTAAAAAATATAAGAAGTGCTGCGGTAAATAATTCAACCGTACTATTTTAAGTCTTGGACAGGATCCACAACCTCATGCCGCAACAGAACGTACAAACCAAGGTACTACGCACCATTTGCCCTGACGCAAAAGGTCTGATCGCCAAAATTACCAATATTTGCTACAAGCACGAACTTAATATCGTGCAAAACAACGAATTCGTCGATCACCGCACCGGACGCTTCTTTATGCGTACCGAGCTGGAAGGGATTTTCAACGACACCACGCTGCTGGCCGATCTTGACAGCGCGCTGCCTGCGGGTTCCGTGCGCGAACTCAACAGCACCGGACGCCGCCGCATTGTTATCCTGGTCACCAAAGAAGCCCATTGTCTGGGCGATCTGCTGATGAAAGCGGCTTACGGCGGTCTGGATGTCGAAATCGCTGCGGTGATCGGTAATCACGACACTCTGCAAACGCTGGTCGAGCGTTTTGATATTCCGTTCCATCTGGTCAGTCATGACGGCCTGACCCGCGAACAGCACGACAGCGCAATGATTGCGCAAATCGACCAGTATCAGCCTGATTATGTGGTGCTGGCTAAATACATGCGCGTGCTGACGCCGGGCTTTGTGCAGCATTATCCGCATCAGGTGATCAACATTCACCACTCATTCCTGCCGGCATTTATTGGCGCCCGCCCGTATCATCAGGCGTATGAGCGCGGCGTGAAACTGATTGGTGCTACCGCGCACTACGTGAATGACAACCTGGATGAAGGCCCGATCATCATGCAGGACGTGATTAACGTCGATCATACTTATACGGCGGAAGATATGATGCGCGCCGGTCGCGACGTTGAGAAAAACGTGCTCAGCCGTGCCTTATATCGCGTGCTGGCGCAGCGTGTCTTTGTTTACGGCAACCGCACTGTCATTCTGTAATCCGCCTTCTGACGGTGCTTTTCGCTCAGAGAAGCACCGTTAAGCGCAAAAAATCCGCAAACGAACTTTATTATCGCTTTCAGCGCTTTACACCTTCGAATCATTTGGTATTATGCGCCCCGTTCGCAGCTAACCGCTGCAGCGACAAAAATCATCCATGTAGCACATGATGGTTTTGGCCAAGAAGTATGTAGTAAATGCCACAAAAGTTGTGGTGGGGTTCCCGAGCGGCCAAAGGGAGCAGACTGTAAATCTGCCGTCATCGACTTCGAAGGTTCGAATCCTTCCCCCACCACCATCTTCTATGTGCAACCGCACCTTCCAAAAATTCCCAAACTAAAATAAAACTCAGAGCGGGAAGGGTGAAGAATCTTCGACACGAAGGTTCGAGCCGAGCGAAGCGAGACAGCGTTGCGCAGCAACGACCCGCAGGGCGAGGCCAGTGGCCGAGTAATCCTTCCCCCACCACCATCTTCCCGAGTTGTCCACTCAGTCCCTTCTGTACAAAGTCCCTTTACAGTTAACTATCAAACCTGAACAAAATGCCCTGCTGAGACTTCCTGATATTGCCTTTGCGGCGGAATATAGCCGTTATCGCGCACCGGGCTTTTCAGCTCATCGACCTGCATTTGCCGCTTAAGCATTCTGCGCGACGGATCCGGCACCGGCACTGACGCCATCAGTTTTCGCGTATAGGCATGCTGAGGATTATCGAATATCGCCGCACGCGGGCCAATCTCCACAATCTCCCCGAGATACATCACCGCCACGCGATGACTCACCCGCTCGACCACCGCCATATCATGCGAAATAAACAGGTACGACAGATTCATGCTCTCCTGCAAATCGAACAGTAAATTCACCACCTGCGCTTTCACCGACACATCCAGCGCGGAGACTGATTCATCCGCGACAATCACTTTCGGATCGAGCGTCAGCGCGCGCGCAATACAAATCCGCTGGCGCTGACCACCGGAAAACTCGTGCGGAAAGCGGCGCAGCATGTCCGGCGACAGTCCGACTTTTTGCAGTAACGACGCGGCTTTCTCTTTTGCATCGCTGCGGTTATGCAGTTTATGTTGCAGCATCGGTTCAATCAGCGCGTCACCAATACGCATACGCGGATTCAGGCTGGCAAACGGATCCTGGAATATCATCTGAATCCGCTGCCGCATCTGTAAAATATCGCGCTTGCCCAGATTCATCACATCAAAACCGTCGAAATCAATCGCGCCGCTGTGTGGTTTCAGCAGCCGTGTTACCGCGCGGCCGGTAGTGGATTTTCCGCAACCGGATTCCCCCACCAGCGACAGCGTTTCACCCTGGAATAAATCAAAGCTGATGTTTTCTACCGCATGTACCGCACCGACCTGACGGCTGAAGATGCCGCCATACACCGGGAAACGTGCGCTGAGATTTTTCACCGAGAGCAATGGCGTCAGCCCCGAAGCGACCGTTCCTGCCACTTCCCCCGGCACGCTTGCCTCACCGGTTTGCAGATTGATTTGCGGAAAACGCAACGGCCAGTCACGCCCCTGCATCGACCCGAGTTTCGGCACGGCGGCCAGCAAAGCACGGGTATAAGGATGTTGCGGGCGATGGAAAATATCCTCCGTCACCCCGCTTTCCACCGCTTCACCACGATACATCACCAGCGTGCGGTCAGCGATTTCCGCCACCACGCCCATATCGTGCGTGATAAACAACACCGCCATCCCTTCTTCTTCCTGCAACGTCTTGATCAAATCCAGAATCTGTCCCTGAATGGTCACATCCAGCGCGGTCGTGGGTTCGTCGGCAATCAATAATTTCGGTTTCAGCGCCAGCGCCATGGCGATCATCACGCGCTGGCGCATGCCGCCGGAAAACTGATGGGGATATTCATCAAACCTTTTGGTTGCATTGGGAATACGGACTTTTTCCAGCAACCGCAGAGTTTCTGCCCGCGCTTCGGAAGATGACATGCCCCGGTGCCGTTTGAGACTTTCGGCGATTTGCCTGCCGATACTGAATGTAGGATTGAGCGACGTCATTGGCTCCTGGAAAATCATCGCCATGTCATTGCCGCGAATATCACGCATCTGCTTATCCGAAAGCGCCAGCAAACTGCGCTGATTCAGCCAGACTTCACCCTCAATCCGGCTGCTTTGTGCTTTCAGCAAGCGCATCACCGACAACGACGTCACGCTTTTTCCCGAACCGGATTCGCCGACGATCGCCAGCGTTTCGCCGGGATAGACATCAAACGACAAATCGCGTACCACCGGCAGCCAGTCGTCTTCGCCGCGAAACGAGGTAGTGAGATGTTTCACGCTCAGCACGGGCTGACGGTTTTCCGGTTGTCCGGTGGTCGGGGTCATTTCATTTGCTCCTGGAGGAAAGCTGCACCTGCGGCACGTAGCTGAAGTCACGGTCAAACGGGAACGTTTTACGCGGTTTGCGATGGCGTGGCAGGCGTTCGACAAACTGATCGACCACGCCATTCGACAGCGCCATCAGGTTCGGGCTGGCAATCGGTGCCAGTTCCGGTGACAGATAGCCGGATTTCACGACAACAATGTCCGCGGTATGCGGATCCAGTTCCAGCACGGTAAAGTCGCTGATGTTGTGATACGGGCGGCGGCGCGCCGACACCACCACATCAATTCCGCCAATGCGCAGCACGGCCTGACGGTCAGCCGGTGCCAGTGCGTCAAGCAGGAAGACGACTTCAAATTCACCTTTCACCTGCGGGCTGGAATGATCGAGCGACGCGCCAAGTGTCAGCGTCAGTATTGACCCGACACCGGCATTGAATGCGGCATCGGTTGCCGGTGCATCAGCAATCCCGGCCACAATGGTATTCTGCGCATACTGTTTGATCAGTTCCTGCAAC
Organism: Rahnella sp. CG8; assembly: GCF_023701875.1. NCBI lineage: Bacteria > Pseudomonadati > Pseudomonadota > Gammaproteobacteria > Enterobacterales > Yersiniaceae > Rahnella > Rahnella sp. CG8. Next base: position 113,993 of record NZ_JABAED010000013.1, on the reverse strand, counting down.
ACATCCGCGCGGTCACCGACACCGCCACCTGTCGGATTATCGCCGGAATCCGCCAGCACCACCGGCCGCGTTTCACTGGCAATCGCTTTTTTCACACAGGCCTCAACGGTGTCGGTTTCGCAGCCGAACACAAAATCTTCCCGTGCGTCCCAGTAAGCCTGTGCCAGTTGAGTGGCCTGCTGCTCCAGCACAGTACGGTCGGTGCCGGTCATGATCACCGCCGCCGTCGCACGCGGCTCATCCGCCCACACATAACCCACCATCAGTGAGCTGTCCCACACGCCGTCAACTTCATCCATTTCCGGCAAACGGGCGTACAAACTTTTTGCCGGTTCATCTTCCGTGCTGGTGCGCTCACCGGGTAACACCACCGGTACCGGCACCCACAGCAGCGTCGGTTTTACGCCGGTTTGCAGATGCTTTACCAGCATGGCGACAGAACGGCGCATGGTTTCTTCCACATCAATATGCGGCGCAGTGCGGTAGGTCGAAAACATATCAATGGCGTCAATAATGCGTTGTGACACGTTGCCGTGCAGATCATAACTGACGCTGATCGGGCAATCCGGCCCGACGGCTTTACGCGCCGCGGCAATCCAGTCACCTTCGGCATCCTCCAGCCCTTCAACATACATCGCGCCGTGCATCGCCAGATACAAACCGTCGAACGGTTTTCGCGCCTCCAGACCCGCCAGCATTTCCGCTTTGAATTTATCGTACGTCGCACGCGCTACCGGACCACCGGCAATAGCACGGGCGTGAATTGTCGGTAAAAACGTCGCAGGATAGTCCTGCAAAAAACGAAAGCGCGGTGATGCCAGTAACTGCGCATCACGCACGACGGTGAAATCCTTTTCCTCGTTAAGCACCGGATTGTAAGTGCTGCATTCAATATGGATACCGCTGACCGCTATACGCATGTTGCTCATTCCTCAGACAGGCTTCAGACCAACCAGAAAGCGATGTGCGGCTATACTCGCCGCCGCGCGCGCCCAGGTGTCGTCGTTTAGGGTAAAAGTACGAACCGGTGTTTTACCGGCGTTGCCCGGCAACACATTGGCTTCAACAGACTGATGTACAACCGTGCCGAACAGCCCGGAAAAATCGGCATCCTGATGGGCAATCAGGATCAGGTCCGGGTCATTGATTTGAATCAGATGCGATATCGCCAGGCCCAGCGCAGAACCGGCACGGTGCAAAATACGGATTGCCGCCGTCTGGCCCTGCATCGCCAGTTGTTCCAGCCCGCCGATCGTGGAAGCATCCAGCCCTTCAGCTTTGGCCATTTCCGCAATAGCATTGAGGGAGGCCAGCGTGTCGAGACAACCGCGCTTGCCGCAGCGGCATGGAGAACCGTTCAGCTCCAGCGTGCAGTGCGCGATCTCCCCTGCACCGCCGTGTAAACCACGATGCAATTGCCCGGCGATGAAATGCGCGCTGCCAATCCCCGCCCCGTGGCTGACCAGCGTAAAGCTGCTCAGATCCCGCGCCTGACCAAAACTTTTCTCGCTTACCGCCAGCGCTTTGGCGTCATTTTCAATAGCCACGTCCATGCCTGTCGCCTGCGAAATCAGCCTGGCCAGCGGCACATCCCGCCAGCCCAGCAACGCCGACTGCACGCAGGTCGACTGATGTTCATCGATAAGACCCGATAGCGTCACGCCCAGCCCGACCAGCTTTTTTGCCGCCTCGGGATGAGGCTCGAGCAACGCCGGTAAGGCGCTGGCGATATTGGCTGCCAGTTGTTGCGGATCCGCATCAGCAGCAAAAGACACCCGCGAAAGTATTTCGCCATGCAGATTGATCAGGGCCATTTGCGCCGGATTTTGCAGCAAAGAAACACCGGCAAACCACGCGCCGTCAGGATGCACGACCAGACGTACCGACGGTCTCCCCTGTCCGCTGCCCGGCACCGTTTCTGCCTCATGCAGAAAACCGGCCTCGATCATCTCGCGTACCACGCCGCCGATAGCCGCTTTACTCATTCCTGAGGACTGCGCCAGTTCGGTACGGCTTAAACCGCCTGCGGCATTCACTGCGCCCAAAATCTGACGTTGCAAAGTTGTTAGCATATTCGTTTTGGCGCTCTCAGTTTTCGCTCATCTGCATTGACATTAAACGGTAGAAATGGATATATCAATGCCAATTAGTTCACAAATTAAACTAAATGTTCCGATATAAGTATTTCATATGAACTATTTGTTAAATCTCTTTGTTAAAACAAACTGTCATTAAAACCGGCGTTTTACTCAACCGGCAGACTGAGCCAGAGCCACTTAATCCGATTTTTCACGCAGAGGGCAGAACATGAAGATTACCCGTTATATCCGGCGTCCCTTACCGTTAACGCTGCTGAGCAGCGCCCTTCTCGCCGCGTTTTCGCTGCCGGTGTTTGCCGCCACGCTGAACGTGATGCAAAACGAAGCGCCGCGCAGTATGGATCCGGGCAACCAGACCGCGACCTTTACCGGCACGGTACTGGATCCAATGTATGAAGGTCTGCTGCGCATGTCGCCGCAACTCAAACCGGAAGCGGCGCTGGCGACCTCGTGGAGCAGCGATGAAAGCGGGCTGGTGTGGACCTTCAAACTGCGCAGTGGCGTCACTTTCCACGACGGTACACCGTTTAACGCTGACGCTGTTGTCGCCAACTTTGCCCGCCATCTCGATACCAAACGCGGGCTGGCCGCCAGCGGACGTCTGCGCACCTTCCTTGACAGCGTCACCAAAACCGACGATTCCACCGTCGTGTTCAAACTGAAAAAACCGTATCCGGCCTTCCTGAATTTACTGACTACCGGCGCCTGTCTGATGGTCAGCCCTGCAGCGGATAAAACCGGTACGCTGGACAGCAAAGCGGTCGGCACCGGCCCGTACAAAATGGTGCAGTACAAAACCGGCGAATTCGTGCTGGAAGAAAAATATCCGGGTTACTGGGGTGATAAAGCCGCCGGACCGGACGACATTAAATGGACCTGGAGCGCTGAGCCTTCGGTCATGAACATGGCGTTGCAGGCGGGTGAAACCGACGTCATCAACCCTGTGCCGCCACAATTTGCCCGCGTACTGAAAAATAATCCTAAATTCAGTTTGCATGAAAGCCCGGGTGCCGCCGTGTTCTGGGTTGCGCTGAATACCGACCTTAAACCGCTGAGTGACGTCCGCGTCCGTCAGGCACTGAACTATGCCACCGACCGCGACGGACTGGTGCGCGCCATCATGTCCGGTTTCGCACAACCGGCGAATTCCCCGCTGGCACCGGTGACCGCCGGTTATGACAAAACACTGAACCCGTATCCGCTGGATCTGGCAAAAGCCAAAGCCCTGCTCAAAGAAGCCGGTGTGGCTGACGGTTTCACGATGTCGATTGCCGTACAGGGCCAGGATGCCCGTATCGGTCAGGTGCTGCAAAGCATGTGGGCGAAAATCGGCGTGAAACTTGACGTGCGGATCATGGAAAGCGGCGTGTGGACTAAAGCCGCGTTTGCCGATCAGGCCGGTAAAAAAGCCGATAACACCGGTGCGGTGCTGGCTTCCTGGTCTTCCGGCGCCAACGGCGCAGATCTGCAACTCCGTCCGCTGTATTACAGCAAAAGCTTCGCACCCGGCGGCGCAAATCTGGGCTTCTTCAGTGACCCGAAACTGGACGACATGTTAGACAAAGCCGCCTCAACGCTGGATGAAAACACCCGCAACGCGATTTACGTTGACGCCCAGAAAGAAATTAACCAACAGGCACCGCAGGTGCTGTTGTATTACCAGAATGATTTGTACGCCACCGGCACGAATATTTCAGGTGTCACGATGATCCCGGGTGGACAAATTGTGGTGAAAGATGCACAGAAAAAATAACCGCAGTATCTACAGTGGAAAATAGCCATGAAAGCCTATCTTGCCAAAAAGCTCATCGCCTTCCCGGTCATCCTGATCGGGGTGTCGATGCTGATTTTTGTGTCCATCCGCGCGCTGCCGGGCGATCCGGCGCGTCTGATGGCCGGGCCTGAAGCGACGCAGGAAGCGGTCGATGCCATGCGCGTTCGTCTCGGGCTGGATCAGCCGCTGGTGACGCAATATCTGCATTTTGCCGGTGATGTGTTGCATGGCAATCTCGGCATCTCGCTACAGTCGCAGCAGCCGGTCACGCAGGAAATCGGGGAACGAATGCCGTATACCCTGATGCTGGCGGTGCTGGCGTACTTTCTGGCTGTAGCGGTTGGCGTTCCGGCGGGCATGATAGGCGCGGTTTACCGCAACCGCTGGCCGGATTTTGGCGTGATGTTGCTGGCGATTGCCGGCGCGTCCATCGCCAACTTCTGGCTGGGGCTGATGGCAATGAACACCTTTTCGGTCAATCTCGGCTGGCTGCCGCTGCTCGGCGCGACATCATGGAAAAGCTACATTCTGCCTTCCGTGACGCTGGCGGTTTTACCCATGGCGGTGATGGCGCGCATGACGCGTTCCAGCATGCTGGATGTCTTGTCGGAAGATTATATCCGCACCGCGCGCGCCAAAGGTTTGTCCGCCACTACCGTGTATTGCAGCCATGCGTTTCGCAATGCGCTGATCCCGATTGTCACTATTGTGGCGCTCAATTTCGGCAGCCTGATTGGCGGCGCAGTCGTCACCGAATCCGTCTTTAACTGGCCGGGCATTGGTCGCCTGCTGGTGGATTCCGTGCGTTATCGCGATTATCCGGTCATTCAGGGCGTGGCGCTGGTCGCCGTCTGCGGCGTGGTGGTAATGAACCTGCTCGGTGAATTACTGATTGCTTTCCTGAATCCAAAAATAAGGTTCGATTAATGTCTGCCATTATCACGCAATTACCCCGTCGCAAACCGCGCACGTTGCGGTTGTTCCGCTGGTTATGGCGTCATCCGGCCGTGGCTCTCGGGGGATTTATTGTCAGCCTGATCGTGCTGATGGGCTTGTTTGCGCCATTGATCACCCGTCACGATCCTTACGCACAAGACCTGATTGATACCCTGCTTTCTCCGAATGCAAGTCACTGGTTCGGTACGGATGATTATGGCCGCGATATCTTCGCCAGAGTGATTTATGGTGCGCGGATTTCGATTATCGAAGTGGTACTGAGCGTCGGGCTGGCAATGATTATCGGCATTCCGCTGGGAATTATCGCCGGCATGGCGGGCCGTTATACCGACATGATCATCATGTGGTTTATGGACATGCTGTTTGCTTTTCCGGGCATCGTGCTGGCCATTCTGGTGGTCAGTATTCTCGGCGGCGGGCTGGTGAACTTGCTGATCGCGATTTCATTGTTTGCCATTCCGGTATATGCACGCCTCAGCCGTAACCTGACGCTCGGTTTAAAGCAGATGGAATACGTGGAAGCCGCGCAGGCGCTGGGTTTATCAAATTACCGTATTATCGTGCATTACATTTTGCGCAATGCCATCGGGCCGATTATCGTGCAATCGACGCTGACTGCCGGCACGGTGATTCTCGCCGCTGCCAGCCTGTCATTTCTGGGGCTTGGCGTGCAGCCGCCGATGCCGGAATGGGGTACCATGATGAGCGATGGCCGGAACTTCCTCGGCATTAATATTTACCTTTCGCTGTTCCCCGGTCTGGCCATTATGCTGACCGTGCTTGGTTTTAACGTACTGGGCGACGGACTGCGAGATTTACTGGACACACGCTCATGAGTTCTGCAGTTTTTTGCGCCGATATCGGCGGTTCATTTATTAAATTTGGTGTTTCACGTTATTCCGGCGAAGTGGAAGAATGCGGCAAAGTGCCGACACCCGTTGCCTCATGGAATGATTTCGTTAACGCCATGCAAAATCTGATCAACACGTATGGCGCTGATTTACCGGCTGGCACACCACTGGCGATTTCCACCGCCGGGCTGGTCTCCCCCCAAACCGGCGAAATGCTGGCCACCAACATTCCCGCGTTCACCGGACATTCTCTGGCGCAAGATCTCAGTGCTGCGCTGGACCGCCCGGTCACCGCCGCCAACGATGCAGATTGTTTTGCCCTCGCTGAAGCCCATGCCGGTAATGCGCAACATCAGTCCGTCGTGGCGGCGATTATTTTAGGTACCGGCGTCGGCGGAGGACTGGTGATCAACGGTCAGCTCGTTCGCGGTCACGGCGGCGTCACCGGCGAATGGGGACACGGGGCGATTACCCGCACGGAACTGACGATTGACAACAAAAAATACGCCGTTCCGCGCCTGAAATGTGGCTGCGGCCAGACTGGCTGCCTCGATATGCTCGGCGGTGCGCGTGGCATGGAACGTTTGCATCAGCATTTTCACAGCCAGCAAAATACCAGTCTGGAGATTGTCACCGGCTGGCTGAACGGGCATCCCGACTGTTCGCTGACCGTGAATGCCTGGCTGGGGCTGGTCGCTGAACCGCTGGCGCTGCTGGTCAACATCCTCGGCCCTTCCCGTATTGTCGCGGGCGGCGGGCTGGCCTCGGCAAAAGAACTTATCGCGGCGCTGGATGTGAAAGTACGCGGCGGTGTGCTGCACACTTATGCAGAACCGTTGCTGATACCGGGGAAATTTTTGACCGACGGCGGATTAGTGGGGGCATCGGTACTGGGGAGGATGCAGAGTTAGTTGTTTGATCCTTTCCCTGCAATGGCCGTACAGTTTTGGTTTCAACTCCTCCCCCTGCGAAGGGGGAGGCAGGGAGGGGGTTTTAAGTATTGAAACAAAGGCCTGCGTGGTCACGTATCCCACTGATTTATCTTTAATACCCCACCCCAACCCTCCCCTTCGCAGGGGAGGGAGTCAGACCCGTTTTAGCCGATACAAACAATGTTCCCGCAACCAGTGCCCTTCCTCAATCACCGGATGCATGAAGTTCTCTTCGGGATCGCACACCATTCCCAGCTTTTTCATCACTGCCTGTGAGCGGACATTCGGCAGCGCTGTAAATGCCACAATTTCGTTGAGCCCTAGCTGAATAAACCCGGCATCCAGCGCAGCGCGGGAAGCTTCGGTGCAAAAACCCTGTCCCCACGCATCCGCCCGTAAACGCCAGCCGACTTCAACGCACGGGTTGAACGGCAGGTTATATCCCGGTGTATGCAACCCGACGAAGCCCATAAACTCGCCGGTTTCACGTAACTCAACCACCCAGATCCCCCACCCACGTTCAGTGATCAAATCCCGACAGCGGATCGCCATTTCATCACTTTTTTCACGGGCCAGCACTGACGGGAAAAATTCCATCACCTGCGGATCAGCGTTCATGGCGGCAAAAGGTTCAAAATCTTTATCCTGCCACTGGCGCAAAATCAGTCGCGATGTGGTGATAGCCAGCGGCGGCGATGCAACGGGGACGGTAAAAGACTGCATAAACAACTCCTTTTTTATGGCAGACATGGGTTAAAAGTAAATTCTGGTATTTCCTGTTAATGATATTTATAACAATAATAAATAATTCCGGAGCTGCCATTATGATTTTTCACCGCTATCACGGACTGGGTAACGATTATCTGGTCTGCCATCACCGCGTCGCCGCCCTGCTCAGTAACCAGCAAATCCGGCGCATCTGCGATCGTCATTACGGCATCGGTTCCGACGGTTTGCTGATCGACAATGACGATGCAGATATCCCCTCCCTGCGTATTATCAATCCTGACGGTTCAGAAGCTGAGAAAAGCGGCAACGGTCTGCGTATTTACGCCCGTTATCTGTTTGATATTGGCCGCGTCGCGCATGAGCCGTTTCTGGTGAATACACCGGGCGGGCAAGTGTGTTGTGAAGTCACCGACTGCGCCCATCAGGTGATCGTGGATATGGGGCAGGCAAAATTCTCGCCAGCCGCTTTACCCGCCAGTGTAGAAGGCGATGAAGCTCTCGCGCTACCCATCGTCGCGGGCGGGCATAATCTCAGTGCGACGCTGGTATCCATGGGCAATCCGCACTGCGTGATCCGGGTGGACAAACTGGATCTGGATTTAGTAAAGCAACTCGGCTCAGAGATTGAAACGCTGGCGATTTTCCCGAAACGTACCAACGTGCAGTTCGCGCAGGTCCTTGATCGCAATAATATCAGCATCGGTATCTGGGAGCGCGGCGCGGGTTATACGCTGGCTTCCGGCAGCAGCAGTTGCGCGGCAGCCAGCGCGATGCGCAAACTCGGGCTGGTGGATGACCATGTCACGGTACATATGCCGGGCGGAAAACTCGCCATCAGTTTCAGCGGCGACTTTCAGGTCAACATGCGTGGCCCGGTGCAGAAAATCGCCATAATTACCCTTGATAACGACTGCTTCCGGGATATGCCGGCATAGCATTCTGGCCTGCTGGACGTTCCCGACTCACCTCCCTTGTATGAAACTCTCCTGACGGCAGCCTGTCTGCCGCTCTTTCTGCACGCCCCCTATAAACAAAACTCATACCTGCATAATGATTTTATGGCAGACAGCATGCTTTGCAGCCCCTAAGTTGGTTATCAGGAAACACAAGAATGAATAACCAACTTACTGTTTAATAAATAAAATAATACTTATAAAAACCTCTCACGGCCGTTCTCCGTGCTTAACCGGTCAGTGAAATTTTGTTCAAAGTTTTAATCCGATCACATATTAATAAAAAAAACAGAGAGCGTACCCTATGAGCAACAACACCATCGTGGATGTGAAAACGTGGATAGATGAACGCCCGATATCGAAATATCAATGGGTGGTTTTATCGCTGTGTTTCATCATCATCATGTTCGACGGTTATGACGCCGCGGTGATGGGCTTTATCGCCCCGGCGCTGATCGAAGACTGGGGCATCAGCCGCGCGGAAATGGGGCCGATCCTGGGTGCCGCCATGTTTGGCGTGGCGATCGGCGCGCTGATTGCCGGACCGAACGCGGATCGCTTCGGCCGCAAGCGGGTGCTGATGTGGTCGATTCTGTGTTTCGCCCTGTTCAGTCTGCTGAGCACCTTTGCCCGCACGCCGATGGAAATGGCAATCCTGCGTTTTCTCACCGGTCTCGGCTTAGGCGCGGTCATGCCTAATACCGTGACGCTGGTGTCGGAATACATGCCCGAACGCCGCCGCAGCCTGATGATCACTGTGATGTACAGCGGCTTTAACGTCGGTTCCGGCGCGGGGGGATTTGTCGCGGCCGGTCTGTTGCCGCACTTTGGCTGGAAAGCGGTGATTTTTGCCGGTGGGATTTTGCCGCTGCTGATGCTGCCGTTACTGCTGTGGATCCTGCCGGAATCCGCCATGTACATGGTGGTGCGTAACGTCGCGAAAGAAAAAATTGCCAAAGTGCTGACCCGCGCCGGGGGTGTTTTCAGCGAAGGAACCAAATTTGTGCTCAAGGCGCCGGTTATTCAGAAAAAAGCCAAAGTATTCCAGCTTTTCACCAATGGCTACGCCAAAGGCACGATGGTGTTGTGGGTCACTTACTTCATGGGCCTGTTCGTGATTTATCTGCTCAACGGCTGGTTGCCAACCATTATGCGTAACGGCGGTTTCTCGCTGGAACGCGCGGCTATCGTCGCCGGTTTGTTCCAGTTGGGCGGCACTTTCGGCGGCCTGATGGTCGGCGGGCTGATGGACAGATTCACCGCCAAACGTGTCATTGCGGGTTTCTACATGATGGGCGTGGTCAGCCTGCTGTCGCAAGGTATTGGCAACTTTGGCCCGGATATTCTCGCCCTGCTGGTGTTCATCAGCGGTGTGTGTATTAACGGCGCACAGACCGGTTTGCAGGCGTTTTCTCCGGCCTTCTATCCGACCGAAATGCGTGCCACCGGCGTCTGCTGGATGCACGGTATCGGCCGCAGCGGCGCGATTATCAGTTCATCGATGGGCGGCGTTCTGCTGGGCGTTTTCTCCGGCCAAAACATGATCTTTATTATTCTGGCGCTGCCTGCGTTGCTGGCGGGGCTGAGCATTCTTTTACACCGCGCGGCGCACCCGGCCGAGATGATCAAAGGCGTTGATATTACTGACATCCCGGAGTTGTCGCGCACCATGAATATCCGCTAGTCTCCGGATTAGCCACCTGATAATTAGAAACATATTCATCACCATAAATAATGCGGCGCGACGTGCGTGTCGCAGTTACCCTACAAAAAGTATTGAGGATTTAAGATGGCGAAAATCATAGGCGGTTTAGCAGTTTCACATACCCCGACCATCGGTTTTGCGGTTGACCATAACAAGCAGGAAGAAAGCGCCTGGGTGCCGATTTTCGAGAGCTTTGCGCCGATGCAAAAATGGCTGGATGAGAAAAAACCGGACGTGCTGGTCTACATTTTCAACGACCACGTGACCTCGTTCTTCTTCGATCACTATTCCGCCTTTACGTTAGGTATCGACGAGCAGTATGAAGTGGCCGATGAAGGCGGCGGCCCGCGTGACCTGCCTGCGGTCAAAGGCCATGCGGCGCTGTCTCAGCATATCGGTGCCAGCCTGATGGCGGATGAATTCGATATGTCGTTCTTCCAGGATAAGCCGTTGGATCACGGTTTGTTCTCGCCGCTTTCCGCCCTTCTCCCGCATGAAGGCGGCTGGCCGACACAAATCGTTCCGCTGCAAATCGGCGTATTACAGTTCCCTATTCCCACCGCCCGCCGCTGCTACAAACTCGGTCAGGCGCTGCGCCGTGCGATTGAAAGTTTCCCGGAAGATTTAAACGTGGCGATTGTCGCCACCGGCGGCGTGTCGCATCAGGTTCACGGCGAACGCTGCGGGTTTAACAACCCGGACTGGGATGAGCAGTTTGTCGATATGATCGTCAACGACCCGGAACGTCTGACCGAAATAACGCTGGCTGAATTCGCCACGCTGGGCGGCATGGAAGGCGCGGAAGTGATCATGTGGCTGGTGATGCGTGGTGCGCTGTCAGCCAATGTGAAGAAACTGCATCAGGCTTATTACCTGCCGTCGATGACCGGTATCGCCACGCTGATCCTCGAAAATCAGTCGCGTGAAGCGCCGTATGATGTGCAACAGCGCCAGCGTGACAAAATCGCGCAACAAATGGCGGGCGTTGAAAAGCTGCCGGGCACCTATCCGTTCACCCAGGCACGCAGTCTGAAAGCGTTGCGCATCAACCGTTTCCTGCACCGTCTGATCCAGCCTGCATGGCGTGAACGTTTTCTTACCGATCAACATGCGCTGTTTGCCGAAAACAAGCTGACGGACGAGGAACAGCAACTGCTGCGCGAACTCGACTGGCGCGGCATGATCCATTACGGCGTCAGTTTCTTTCTGCTGGAAAAACTCGGCGCGGTAGTCGGTGTGTCCAACTTACATATTTATTCCGCGATGCGGGGCGAATCGCTGGAAGAATTCCAGAAAACCCGCAATCAGCAAGTTCTCTATTCAGTAGCAGGTAAAGCGAAAGCATGACAATTTTTGATCAACCCAAGATCGACACCCATCACCACGTGTTTGATCCGGCGCGCTTTCCGTACCTGCCGGACACGCCGTATCGTCCGGAAGGTCACGAGATTGGCACCACCGAGTATTACCGTGCCGTGATGCAGGCGTACAACATCCGCCACTCGCTGATTGTCGGCCCGACCTCGGGATATAACACCGACAGTGCGTGTCTGCTGGATGCGCTGCAAAAAGGCAACGGGCGCTTCAAAGGCATTGCCGTGGTGCCGTTTGACATCGGCATTGAGCGGCTTGTAAACCTGAAAAATGCCGGTGTGGTCGGAATTGCCATGAACGTCGCGATGCTCGGCACGGAGCCGTTTTTGCATCTCGACGGCCTGATGGGGCGTCTTGCCGAACTGGATATGTTCGCCGCCATTCAGGTGCAAAACGATCAGCTTCTGGCATTGTTGCCGCTGATTAACCGTACCCGCGCACGGCTGCTGATTGATCACTCCGGGCGACCTGACGTCACGCAGGGGCTGCAACAACCGGCTTTTCAGGCACTGCTCAGCCTCGCTGACCAGCAAAGAGCCTGGGTAAAACTCTCAGGCTTAGCGAAATTCAGCCGTCAGCCTTTCCCGTATCAGGACGGGCACGCCTACCAGCACGCCCTGCTGGATGCCTTCGGCGCGGAGCATTGCATGTGGGGTTCCGACTGGCCGTTCCTGCGGGCGGAGCACCGGATGGATCTCGGTACGTTACTGATGCTGGTCGGACAATTATTTCCTGATGAAAAGATCCGCCAGCAGATTTTGTGGCAGACCCCGAAAGATTTGTTTGGATTTACGGATTACTGAAAAAAGGCAGACACTGATGAACTACAACATTGCCGTATTCAACGGCCCGAATCTCAATTTACTGGGCACCCGTGAACCGGAAACCTACGGTCACGACACGCTGGCGACCATCGAAAAGCTTTGTCATCAGACTGGCGAAAACTGCGGCGCAAAAATCGAATTCTTCCAGACCAATCACGAAGGAGATCTGATTGACCGCATTCAGGCATGCCGTGGCAAAGTGGACGCGATTGTGCTCAACGCCGCTGCCTGGACGCACACTTCAGTAGCTATTCGTGACGCCGTGACCGCCGTCAGCCTGCCGCTGTACGAAGTGCATATCACCAACGTGCATAAACGCGACGCCTTCCGCCACCATTCATTCCTTTCCGACGTTGCCGTCGGCGTAATCTGCGGTTTTGGCATTCAGGGCTATGAATATGCGATCAGACAGGCTGTGGTGAATCTGAATAAATAAAGCAGATTTTTGGAAAAAAACTTAAATAACATAAGGATTCAGAGTGTGAATCCTTATATTTCAGGCATGTTATTCAGCAGATTTTCGAATACCAATACAGCAGACTGCCAGCGACATGACAAACAATGTTGCTGTCTGATCATAAAGAATCACTGAATCCGTCAGTCCGGTAACGAATAAAGCAATAAATGGTAGCACCATGCCTTTAATATTAACTTTCCTCACCCACCCATAGATTAAAACCAGATAAGGCAGCAATAAGGAAAACGTTCCTAATAATCCCTGAAGTGTAGTGACCTCAAGAAATTCGTTGTGCATATTATATTGAACATTGGTATAGCCTTCCGTGTTTTCCGGATGATGCGTTTTGATAAACGCTCTGGCCAACGTGGTTCTCTCATCAGGCGTAGTAAAACCAATATGGTGATGTAACAGGTATATACCACTTTGCCAGATCGCCACCCTGGCCCCCAGTGATGTTGAACTTTGTACATCATATTTCTGGATATCATTAATACCCTGGGCCCAGCGATGCCCGGTGATGCCTAAAATCGTCACAATAGCGAGCACGACCAACCCCGCCATCTGCCAATTTTTTCTTAAGTCTATTTTATACTCTAAAAATATAAAGGTAAGCTTAAGGAATATGAGAGCGAGAATGGTAATTCTTGTCCCACATAAATACAGGAGGATAAAGGTCAGTATAAAAGCCCCTAGATCCACACATTTTGAATAACGATGATTTTCTAACCGGCTTAACCCCAGATAAGCCGCGTATATGAAAATAATCATATAAGAGGACATTGACGATGCATCAGTCGTCAGTTTTATCCGGTCATTCACGGTATAAAAATGTTCATGTAACCCGAAGCCCAGCGTAACAATCAACCCCACCACGATTATTACTTTACTTAAGAATATAGTTTTTTGAGTTGTCAGCGAACCATACACAGAAAGACATAAGATGACAAAAGCACCCAGCAGGATCCTTTTGCTCCCTACTAAATAATTGTTAATGATGCCTGCGCTCGTCGGCGAGGGATCTATGCCATTATGCTTTAGCATCATTGCCCAGACAAAACGGACTGCGGCTAAAAAAAACAATGAAAAGAACATCACCAGATAAAAATGTTCATTCTTAAATGAGATATCCTTTTTGTAAATAGCATATAAAGTGGTAAAAAAACTGACGTAAGAAACAACATAGAATATTTTTTGTGGCCATCCGGTAATAAACATGCTCAATGAAAGTGAAATGCAAAGAGCAATAACTGATGCATTAACAATTATTTTCAAAGGAGCTGTAGCAGATTTGCTATTCATCTTTTCCCTCAGCAATCTTATTAAGAATATTCTTAAAATTATTCATATACGCATCTTCGTAAAACTTCCCGATACTTTCCTTTATCACGGCCTGCTCTGGCAATACCCGATCACTGCCTATTTTATTAATGATTTGAGAAAGCGTAATAATGTCATTTTGCGGATAAAGTTGCCCATTAATATTGTTTTCAATTATTTCTGACGGACCGCTGATACAATCAGAGGAGACGCAATATATTCCCCGGGATATCGCTTCCAGCAGCACAAGCGGGAAGCCTTCGAAATTAGACGTCATGACCAGGCAAGTGACTTCTTTGATATTATTTTCGACATATTCCCAGGGGTCACTTTGCCATCCATGCCAGGTAATCTGATCAGAAATCCCCGACTGTTGCGTATAAGATTGACATATGGCCAAATCTTCACCATCTCCCACGATATCTAATGACCAGCGGACATTGACCCGGGCAAGCGAATCAAAGAGATCTTTTAACTGCTTTTGTCTTTCAAAATGTATTCTGCCGATGTAGAGGATTCTGAGCGACTCAGGTCTTAAAATAACCGTATCCGTTTTTTTCACGGGGTTAAAAACCACATCGACGTTATTTTTTTCGACACCCAACTCTGTCAGTTGATTTTTTATTTCATCGCTGATCGCAAAATGATGTTCTGCTGATAACAGATAATGCGGGCGATACCGCTCCCGGGGTGGAAGATGCATCCATGTCGATAAAACAGTCTTATGCGCAGAAAAGGTAATTGCACGACGTGCCATTAAGCTGGGTATTGTATTAAGTGTAATGACATGTTCTGGTTTATATTTTCTGATAAAAAAGAGAAGCCGCAGAGTATGTATGAAGTTTTTTACTTTTTTATTTCGTAGTGTGCAGACACTTTCAAATAGCACGGCATTATCGAGCCAGGATTTTGAGTACGTCTTTTCACCACTATTGATGACGAAAAAACCCGCCTCAAACTCTTCACTCTTTTTGAGTGCTGATATTACCTGGCTGGTCACGTTTTCCATGCCGCCACGCCCGATAAGTAAATCTGTCACAAGCACTATTTTCTTTTTATTAATAACTTCTTTTTCTTTAGTTATCATAGTCCAGTCTCTTCACAGCCCTCAAACCGCGAGAGCAATATTCAACCTTTATTTCTCAACACATATTTATACAAGGTTTATCAAAAAACAGGCATTCCCTTCACAAGGGCGGACATCTTACCTTAAAATGACAGGCCATTCATGTACAAAACAGACACAAACGTAACCTTGTCTTAAAAATTAGAGAATTCCCAATACTGACAGAGCCTGTAAAACGAGGGCGATCTGATACAGGTATTTTGTTTATACAACGAACCGGAATTCATCCTGTTTGTATTAAGGATAATAATGACCCAAAACCCAAAGCACATAACAACATCGTTCATATTTCACACACGATAATTACCCGTAATCAAAATTTTCATATGAAAATGGGGTTGCCACACACTTTTCTGATCTCCATCACCAGCGCCTCTGCGGCAGGTGAAAGCAGACTTCCGGCGCGGAAGGTCAGGCCAATGGCGCGGTGCGTATCGGCCAGATCCAGCGGCAGTTTAACCAGTTCGCCGGATTCAAGCTCATGCTCAAGCTGGCGGGCTGATACTGCTGCCAGCATGTCCGAACCGAGCAGCAGCCCACGCACAATCCCCAGATCACCGCTTTCCACCACCGGGTCCGGCGGCGGTATCCCCATGGCGGCAAAACTGTTATCCAGCAGGTGTCTTGCCGGGGTTTCAGCACGCGGCAACACCCAGCGCGCCTCGCGCAGAGTTTCCTGCGTGACATTTTCTGCCAGCAACGGATGTCCTTTTCTCGCCAGAATCACCATGCTTTCGGTAAACAATGTTTCTGTTGCCATATCAGCCGCATAATCACGGGATCTCAGCGCGCCAAAAATAAAGTCCACTTCGCCGGACCGCAGCTCGGACGCCAGTGCGCTGAAGGCACTTTCGTTGGTCACCACTTTCACGCCGCTGTAGCGCTGCGTCAGGCCGATAATCGCCTGCGGCAGTAAGCGCGTGCGCCCGAGTGGCAAAGCGCCAACCTGCACAGTGCCTTCCAGCACACCGCGACGGGCGGCAATGTCGGCGGGAATATGACGCAATTCATTAAGCGCACGACGCAGGTTCGGCACGATATCCTGCCCCGCAAGTGAAGGCATCATGCCATGCGGTGTGCGTTCCAGCAGCGCAACACCGGCACCGTTTTCCAGTACTTTCAGCGCAGCACTGACCGCGGGCTGGCTGAGGCCGAGCAGCGTGGCGACCGTCTGCATATGCCGGGTTTTACACAGAGAGATAAAAATTTGCAGACGCCGGACGTTAAACAGATACAGCGGTTCGGTATCACCGCGCCTTTGCCCGCTTTTGCCCTGTAATTTCGCCAGCTGTGAGGGGATCTGCCGCAATTCGGCAATCGCCCGTCGCGCACGCGGCAGCACGCATTTACCGAAATCCGTCAGTAGCATGCCGTTGGCGTGACGTTCAAACAACGGAACGTCGAGGGACTGTTCCAGATCCCGTATCGCCCGTGTTACCGCAGATTGTGTGCGGTACAGTTCATCAGCCGCGCGGGATACACTTCCCTGGTCGACCACCTGACAAAATGCTCTGATTTGCATCAGGTTACTCAACATCTGCGACTGTGCCATCCCCTTCTCCCTTCAGCTTTTTTTGCGTGACCTTTCCCTGCAATATAAATAAAACGCATACCCCCTGCAATCAAATGAATTACCCGTCGCAGACTCAGACTGACAGCATGGAACTCAGACTTTTTGAGAACAAAAAACCAAGGACATCTCCATGACTCAGCCAAAAAAAGAGAACACTAAAAGTGCATTAGTCGTCAGTGCCCACTCTGCCGATTTCGTCTGGCGTGCGGGTGGCGCCATCGCCAGACATACTCAGGCCGGTTACGCCGTGCACATCGTTTGCCTGTCGTTTGGTGAACGCGGTGAGTCTGCCAAACTGTGGCGCAAAGGCAATATGACCGAAGAAGTCGTGAAAGCATCACGCCGCGAAGAAGCCATGGCCGCCGCCGAAATCCTCGGGGCCAGTGTCGAGTTTTTCGATATGGGCGATTATCCGCTGCGCGCCGACAAGGAATCGTTGTTCCGTCTGGCCGATGTTTACCGCCGCGTACAGCCGCATTTTGTGCTGACCCATTCGCTGAAAGACCCGTACAACTACGATCACCCGATGGCGACGCATCTGGCGCAGGAAGCGCGGATTATCGCGCAGGCAGAAGGCTATAAGCCGGGCGAAACCATCGTCGGCGCGCCACCGGTTTACTGTTTTGAACCACATCAGCCGGAACAGTGCGACTGGAAACCCGATGTTCTGCTCGATATCACTGATGTCTGGGACAAGAAATATCAGGCCATTCAATGCATGGCCGGTCAGGAGCATCTGTGGGAATACTATACCCGCGTCGCCCAACAGCGCGGCGTGCAGGCCAAACGTAACGTCGGGATCACCAGCACCAAAAACATCGTTTACGGCGAAGGCTATCAGAGCCTCTTCCCGCGAGTGACGGAGGATTTAGCATGAGTCTGGTCGGCAAAAAAGGCGTCGTGGTTCGCCATATTCCACGGGCAAATAAAGCAGATGTATCGGCACTGGCGGCTTTTGGCGTGGCGACGGTACATGAAGCGCAGGGTCGCAAAGGCTTGCTGGATGCGGGCATCCGTCCGATACAGCAGGATTGTGCGATTTCCGGCAGCGCCGTCACCGTGCTCACCGCACCGGGCGATAACTGGATGTTCCACGTCGCCGTCGAACAATGTCAGCCGGGCGATATTCTGGTGGTTGCGCCAACCTCGCCCTGTTCCGACGGCTTCTTCGGCGATTTGCTGGCAACGTCACTGAAAGCGCGCGGCGTGGTCGGGCTGATTGCCGATCTCGGCGTGCGTGATACCAAAACGCTGCGAGATATGGGTTTCCGCGTCTGGTCACGGGCCGTTCACGCGCAGGGTACGATCAAAGAAACGCTCGGCTCCGTGAACGTGCCGGTGGTTTGCGCCGGACAGTTAGTGAATCCGGGCGATGCCATTGTGGCCGATGATGACGGCGTTGTGGTCATCCCCCGCGAAGAGGTCGCGCAAGTGGCACAGGCCAGCCGTGAGCGTGAAGCGCTGGAAGAAAGTAAACGTGCCAGGATGGCTGACGGTGAACTCGGATTGGATATCTACAATATGCGCCCGCGTCTGGCAGAAAAAGGCCTGAAGTATTTCGATTCGCTGGAAGAACTGGAAAATGCCGCAAGGCGCTGAGGAGCCGATATGCCGCAGACCCGAATCCCCTGCCTGCTGATGCGCGGCGGGACGTCAAAAGGCGCATTTTTTCTGGCGGACGATTTACCGCACGAGCAGGCCTTACGCGACAATGTGCTGCTGGCGGCGATGGGTTCCCCCGATCCGCGCCAGATTGATGGCCTTGGCGGCGCCGATCCGCTGACCAGCAAAGTGGCGATTATCCGCCCTTCGGCACGCCCTGACGCCGACGTCGATTATCTTTTTGCGCAGGTTAATGTCGATAAAGCCGTGGTGGATTACGGACAAAACTGCGGCAATATCCTGGCTGCCGTCGGCCCGTTCGCCATTGAAAGGCAACTGCTGAGCGCGGTTGAAGGGATTACCCCGGTGCGGATCTTCATGGAAAACACCGGCCAGATTGCGACCGCGCATGTGCCGGTAAAAGAGGGTCAGGTGTGCTATCAGGGTGAGTTGCGCATCGACGGCGTACCGGGCACCGCGGCCAAAATCAGCGTGGAATTTGCCAATATCGCCGGTTCCAGTTGCGGCGCGTTGCTGCCAACCGGTAACGCCCGCGACACGTTCGACGGTATCGACGTCACCTGCATCGACAACGGCATGCCGGTTATTCTGCTGCGCGCCGCCGATTTCGGGCGCAGTGGTTATGAAAGCCGTGAACAGCTGGATGCAGACACGGAGCTGAAAAAAGGCCTCGAATCCATCCGCTTACAGGCGGGCCCGAAAATGAAACTCGGCGATGTCACGCAGCGCACCGTGCCAAAAATGACATTAATTGCCGAACCGCGAAATGGCGGTGCCATCTCCAGCCGGACGTTTATTCCGCATCGCTGCCACGCCTCGATTGGCGTACTCGGCGCGGTCAGCGTCGCCAGCGCCTGCCTGATCCCCGGCAGCATCACCGAAGGGCTGGCACATACGCCGTCCGGCAACACGCCTTTAATCAGCGTGGAACATCCGGCCGGGGAATTCAGCGTGGAATTACAACTCGATCCGACAAAAACAGGGGCAGAACGGCTGGCTGGCTGTGCCCTGTTACGTACCGCAAGGCTGATTTTTGAAGGCCGTGTCGCCATCCCCGCCAGCGTCTGGGACGGTCATCAGGACGATCAACAGGGATCTCATCATGAATAACGTGACCCGCATTACCCTCATCGGCCTCGGCGAAGTGGGCACCATTCTGGCAACGGATCTGAAAAAGCAAAATCCGGCACCGGATATCGTGGCGTTTGATAAGCTGACAGATTCAGCGGTTATCCGGCAGCGCGCCCGTGACGCCGGAGTGCATTTTGCGCCGTCACTGGAAGACGCCGTGAAAGGCAGTCAGATCATTTTCTCCGCTGTGACCGCCGCCGAAGCGTTGAATGTAGCCGGTGCCGTCGCCCGGCATCTCGCACCCGGTCAGTTCTTTCTCGATCTGAATTCAGTTTCGCCGCACACCAAACGCGAAGCGATGGCGCTGATTGAGCAGGCGTGTGGCAATTACATTGATGTCGCCGTCATGGCCCCCTATCCGCCTGCAAGGCTGAAAACCCCGTTACTGCTGGGCGGCACACATGTTTACGCGATCAATGAATGGCTGAATGAAACCGGATTTAACAGCAAAGTTCACAGCAACACCGTCGGAGAAGCCTCGGCGATAAAAATGTGCCGCAGTGTGATGATAAAAGGCCTGGAAGCGCTGACCGCCGAATGTCTGAGTGCCGCACGTCAGTACGGCGTCGAGAAAGAAGTGCTCGCCTCGTTGCACGCCAGCTTTCCGTCACTGGGCTGGGACGGACCGTTTCCGCATTATCTTATCAGCCGCATCGCTGAACACGGCAAGCGCCGCGCCGAGGAAATGCGTGAAGTGGTGAAAACACTGGAAGACGTCGGCGTCGCGCCCAACCTGAGCCGGGGAACCGTACTTGCCCAGCAGGGGCTGGTGGATGCGCTGGCCGCGAAGGGGGTCAGATATACGGATCTGGAGCCGTTTGACTGGGGGAGGACAGTAGATCTTTTACGAAAATAAGTTGTCCCTTTCTCACCTGACCGGAGGAGAAAACCGGTCAACTCCCTCCCCTGCGAAGGGGAGGGTTGGGGTGGGGTATTACAGAGAAATCATAGCGTTGAAGTTTGCTTTGGCACGTTTTTACCCGGCGGATACTTCAACAATCGTTTCGCCATTAATACCCCCTCCCCGCCTCCCCCTTCGCAGGGGGAGGAGCTAAAACCAAACTCTGGTCAGATTTAACTGGCGTGCTTCCTTCCCTTCGCAGGGGAGGAGCTAAAAACTACACCCGCTCCGGCATAACCCGATGACACCTCGCCACCACGCCGCCCACCCCATGCACAAGATCCTGCGGCATCTGACAACCATCCCCGGCCAGCGGACAACGTTCGCGGAAGTAACATCCCATCGGCAGGTTACGGTTGCTGGGTAATTCACCTTTCTTATCGACTATCCCTTCATCAAGCTGACGACCGGCGCGGGGAACCGAATCCAGCAGCAGACGGGTGTAAGGATGTTGCGGTTCGGACAATACGTTTTCCGCAGTGCCCAGTTCCACAATTTGCCCGAGATACATCACCGCCACGCGGTCACTCATGTGGCGAACAACCGACACATTGTGAGAAATCAGCACATAAGTCAGGTTGCGCTGGCGTTGCAGTTCCACCAGCAAATTGAGGATTTGCGCCTGCACTGAAATATCCAGCGCCGAGGTCGGCTCATCCAGCACGATGATGTCTGGCTCTGAAGACAGCGCACGGGCGATAGAAATACGCTGACGCTGACCGCCGGAAAACTCATGCGGCAGACGGTCGAGGTATTCCCTGCGGATCCCCACCTGCTCTGCCAGCGTCGCAGCCAGTTCACGACGCTCGCGGCTGCTGTTGTGTTTTTGCACGAACACCGGTTCGGTGATGATCCGCCAGACCGGCAGACGCGGATCCAGCGACGATTGCGGGTCCTGAAACACCATTTGCATACCGGAGCCGAACCAGGAATTGTCATGGCGTGCGCGGTGCACTTCTCCGCTGCTCGGCTTCTGTAAGCCCATCAGCAACTGCGCCAGCGTACTTTTCCCGCAGCCGGATTCCCCGACAATGCCTAACGTTTCGCCGCGAATAATATTCAGATCCAGCCCGTTCAGCGCGTGCACATAACTGGTGGGTTTGCCGCGCCAGTTATAACTGGCGGGGAACCGCACGCGCACATCCTGCAACTCTACCAGTGCCTCAGCCATCATCAGGAATGCTCCTCAATGCGTTGAATGTGGATTTCGCCGGCATAACGCTGCGGATGCCAGCAGGCAACAGATTGCTGCGGAAAATACGGCAACGAGGCCAGCGCCGGTGTCGCGATGCAGCGGTCATCGGCATGATTGCAGCGGCCACGAAACGCACAGCCCTGCGGCAGTTTTGCCAGATTCGGTACCGTGCCGGGTATGGCTTTCAGCAGACTGCGCGGCTCGCCGTTTTCCGGTGCCGCCTGTAATAATCCGATGGAATAGGGATGCGATGGCGTTTCAATTACATCCGCCGTGTTGCCGCTTTCAATCACATGTCCGGCGTACATCACGTACACCCGGTCGCACAACTGGGACACCACCGCCATATCGTGGGTGATAAATAACACGGCGGTTCCGCTGGCACGGGCTTTGCGCTGGAGCAAACGCAAAACCTGACGCTGCACCGTAACATCCAGCGCCGTGGTCGGTTCATCGGCGATAATCAGCTCCGGCTCGCAGGAAAATGCCATGGCGATCAGCACACGCTGACGCATACCACCGGAGAGTTCGAACGGATAACGTGACATCACCTGCTCCGCATCGGCAATCTGCATGTCCTGCAGCAGGCCGATGGCTTTTTGCCACGCCTGTGCCTTGCTGAGTTTTTGGTGCAGACAAATGACTTCGCACATCTGACGGCCAATTTTACGCGTCGGATTCAGGGCGTTCATCGGCTCCTGGAAAATCATCGCCACGCGCGCGCCGCGCAATGTGCGCATCTGCTCCTCACTGGCGTGAATCACGTCGGTGCCGAGCATGCGTAACGCACCGCCGGTCACGGTAAAACCGTCAGGTGGCAGCAGGCGCATCGCCATCATCGCCGTGACCGATTTGCCTGAGCCGGATTCACCGACCACGCCGACGATTTCGCCAGCGTTCACTGAAAGCGACACCTGATTCAGCGCTTTCACTTCTCCGCCGTAAACCGGAAAGACCAGTTGCAGATTGTCGATTTCCAGTACCGGCGCCTGGGATTGTTCAGTCATCTCAGCGCCCTCTGCTTTTCGGATCCAGCAGGTCGCGCAGACCGTCGCCGAACAGGTTAAAACCGGTGGCGGTAATCAGAATTGCCACACCTGGAAAGGCTGAATACCACCATTGATCGAGAATATAATTGCGGCCGTTGGAGACCATCGCGCCCCACTCTGCGGTCGGTTGTTGAGCGCCCAGGCCGATGAACCCTAACGTTGCCGCCATCAGAATCGAGGTACCGATATCCAGAGAAGCCTGCACCACCAGCGGCGGCATCACATTGCGCAGCACGTGCCAGGTAATGAGATGCCAGCGTGACGCGCCGAACGTCCGCGTAGCCTGCATATAAGCCTGATGACGCAGCATCAGCGTCTGACCGCGCGCCAGCCGCACATAAAACGGAATGCGCACCACCGCAATCGCCAGCATGGCGTTAAACAAACTCGGCCCGAGCGCGGCGGCCAGCGCCATGGTTAATACCAGCGACGGCACCGACAGCATGATGTCCATACAGCGCATAATCAGCGCATCCACCACACCGCCGACCACGCCGGAAAAACAGCCAAGCAACGAGCCTGTCGTGCCCGCGATGATCACCACCGCCAGCCCGGCGGCTACGGATTGCTGGCTACCTATCAGCACACGACTGAACAGATCCCGCCCGACTTCATCAGTCCCAAACCAGTGCAGCGCGGAAGGTGCCTGCAAGCGGTCAGTCAGGCTGATGGCGTTAGGATCGTGCGGCACCAGCCACGGCGAAAAGATCATGATGAAAAGCACAATCAGCATGATCGCCAGCCCTAACATCGTCAGCGGACTGCGGCTCAGCAGATAGAATGTGCGCCGCCAGTTGGCAAAGCGCGGTTTGACATCTGGCGCCACGATGTCGGCCCGAGGATTATTGACGCCCGGTTCAATCACAGACATTGGCTCACCCCTCACGGCCGATGCGCGGATCGATCCACACATACAGTAAATCGACGCATAAATTGACGATGACGTAGGCAAACGACACCACCACCGCAAAACCCATCACCGCCGGGAAATCCAGCGCCTGAATCGAATTCACCACGTACGCGCCCATACCCGGCCAGGCAAACACCGTTTCGGTCAGCACCGCGCCATACAACAAATCGCCCATCGCCAGCCCAAGCACGGTGACCGACGGGATCAGCGCGTTCGGCAAGGCGTGGCTCAGGATCACCCGCCAGCGTGACAACCCGTTAGCCCGCGCCGTCCGAATGTAGTCTTCACTCAGTTGCTCAAGCATCGCCGAGCGAATTTGCCGCGCCACGATCCCCATGTGTACAAACGCCAGCGTCAGCGCAGGCATCGCCAGATGTTGCAGGCTGTTCCAGAAGGCGTCCCGGTTACCGGTCAGCAGGGAATCGAGCACATAAAAGCCGGTGATATTGGCGGGCGGATCCATCCAGTCATCCAGCCTTCCGCCGCCCGGCAGCAGGTTCAGATGCCCGTAGAACAGGATGATGACGCCCAGTCCCAGCCAGAACGCAGGCGTGGAAATGCCGAGCACGGAAAGCAGACGCACCAGATGATCCGGAAATTTATTGCGGTACACCGCCGACAACACGCCCAGCGGAATGCCGAGCACAATCGCCAGAAACAGTGCGCTGACCGCCAGTTCCAGGGTCGCCGGGAAGAACGCTTTCAGGTCTTCGAGTACCGGACGACCGGTACGGATCGACGTGCCCAAATCGCCGTGCAACAAATCGCTGACGTAACGGAAAAACTGCACGTAAAGCGGCTGATTCAGCCCCAGTTGCTCACGGATATGTTCGACCATTTCATTGCTTGCACGATCGCCCGCCAGCAGCCGCGCCGGATCACCCGGGATCATATGCGAGATGATAAAAGTAATGACGCACACGCCCGCCATCACCAGTATCAGACCCCAGCAGCGCTGGCGAATCAGAGTCCAAAAAGTCATAGTTTTTCCCCGTAAAACCCCTTTCAGGTCGTGAAAGGGGTTTTCGTGAATGATATTGCGGTTATTGCTTATGCATCTGACCAACATTGAAGACTTGCTCCAGCATCGGGTTGAAAACAAAGCCTTTGACGTCTTTGTTCATCGCCACCTGATAGTTTTTCTGGAACAAATACACGTATGCCGCTTCGTCGATAACGATTTTCTGCGCCTGCTGGTAATAGTCGGTGCGCTGTTTCTGATCGGTCACTGACACGGCTTTTTTCAGCAACGCATCAACGTCAGGATTTGAGTAGAAGGAACGGTTACCGGGCAGGCCTTTTTTGTCGGACTCAAACCAGTAGTTCATAAACATGTACGGGTCGGCGAAGTCCGGGCTCCAGTTACCAATTGAGATGTCGTAATCACCCTGCCCGATGCGGTCACGCATGGTGGCGTTAGCCAGTTTTTCCAGCTTCACGTTAATCCCGGCCTGGCCGAGGCTGGCCTGCACGGAAAGCGCGATGGATTCCCAGTTCGGATCGTTATCGGAATACAGGAAGTCCAGCGTCTGCGGCTTGTCTTTGACTTTCTCCAGGTCAGCTTTGGCCTGCGTCAGATCTAAGGTGTATTGCTTCGCCGTCGGGTCGAAACCCCACATGCCATCAGGAATTGGCCCGCGCATTTGTTTGGCGTTACCGCCGAGAATGCCTTTCACCATGCCCTGATAATCCACGGCAGAAGAAATTGCGCGGCGTAAATCCACCTGATTCAGCGGCGTTTTGCCGTTATTGAGATACAGATAGGTCACGCGCAACGACGGGAATTCTTCCACGGCGACTTTATTTTCTTTTTTCAGGGCAGCCAGCTGGTCCATCGGCAGGGAATCGGCAATGTCCAGATCCCCGCGCGACAGTTGCAGGCGGCGGGTGGCGCTTTCACCGATAATTTTCACGGTAACACGTTTAAAGGCTGGTTTTGCGCCGCTGTAATGCGGATTGGGCACCAGCACCAGTTGCTGACCTTTTTGCCAGCGATCGAGTTTATACGGGCCGGAACCGGCAGTATGTCCCGCCAGCCACGCCTTACCTTCATCGGCCGGATTGGCTTTGGCAATCGCCGGATTGACGATACCCGCGCCGTCATTCGCCAGTGTATAGAGGAATGGCGCGAACGGCGTTTTGAGCGTAAAGGTCACCGTCATCGGATCGACAACGGTCACCGTCATGTCTTTCGGGAAGGCTTCCGACGGCCCCTGACCGATTTTCATCAGTCGTTCGAACGACCATTTCACCGCATCGGCATTGACGTCGGAACCGTCATCAAATTTAGCGCCCGGCTTGAGTTTGAAGGTCCAGATCAGTTGATCCGGTGATGCCGTCCAGCTTGCCGCCAGATCCCCTTCAACCTGCGTCGAGCCTTTGCCGTCTTCGGTTTTATACTGCACCAGACGCTGATACGCCGGATACGTGACCGTCCAGTCGTTGTTGTCGATAGTCACCGCAGGATCCAACGTTTGCGGATCGGCTGCTTTACCAATCACCAGCATGTCTTTCGGCACGGCGGCCTGCGTGGCAAAACTTAAGCCTGACAAGGCGAGAAAAATGGCACCGGCGACCTGTGTTTTCGTATTTTTGCGGAACGTGTTGATTGCTGTGTTGCTCATCTGAGAACTCCTGGCTCTGTCAAAAAGTGATAAGAGACGTGCAATAATTACGCGGCATTAACCGGCGGATAGCAGCCGAACCGCTCTTCCAACAACGGATACGTTTTGGCATCCGGTAATTCAAAGTGCCACCACTCGCTGGTGATACCCTTAAAGCCCCCCGCCGCCATCACGGCGTTAAGCAGTAAGCGGTTACGCTGAATATGTGGCGGTAAATCGGGGTAAAACGGATGCGATACTTCGGTCATTTCATCGAAGCCCGCGCCCATATCCACCGCCTCACCCTGCTCATCCAGCAAGGTCAGATCCACCGCCACACCGCGGCTATGGTGCGAACCGAGTCTGATATCCACCACATAATCCGGATTCGGAAACGCCGCCCACAAACAGGCCTGCGCCGCCTGCGGCCGGTAAGCGTCATAGATTTTCAACGTGAATCCGGCCAGTTTCGCGACTTCGTTACAACGAACCAACGCCGACGCGGCATCGGGATGCAGCAGGCAGAGGGATTCGCGATAAATCGGCTGACCGGTCAGGTTATCGGCGGTGGCATATTTCAGGTCGATCACCGCATCGGGCAGAATTTCAGCCAGATCGATCAGGGCAACATCAGGTGTTTTCGTATTCATCAATAAATCTGTCCGCTGGTTTAGAAATTCAGGATTCAAATTGTCCGAGCTGTTTTTGCAGGATGCGGTTATTCGCCAGGCGCTGTTCTACATCGTGACCGCGCAGTTCGAGCACCGCCGAGCACAACAGATTGAACAGGCAGCTTAGCGGCGCCATCGAGTCCCAGAACTGGCCGGTGTCGGTTTTCACCTGCAATAAATCCACCGGATAATCGCGCGCCCACGGACAGTAAATGTCGGTGATCAGTGCCACGTTCAGGCCGCGTTCACAGGCAGCTTCGCAATAAGTTTGCGCCATCTTCGAATAGGCACGGGTGTCGGTCACTACCAGATAAGGCTGCGCGAATTCCGAATTCAGGGATTCGACATAGGTGCCGGAAAGCCCGTCGGCGAAATAGACTTTTGGCCGTAAGTACTCGAGATAACTGGAGAAGTTGTTGGCAATGCCGCGTACCGACTGGATACCGAGAATAAACACCGCCTCCGCATCGGCCAGACGGCGGCTGACCTGTGCAAAACTGTCAGTTTGCGCCAGCTGATACACGTGATTAATGGCTTCGAGTTCGAGCGTCAGCGACTGTTGCAACTTTTCCTGCTGCGGCTGTTTGCTGCGTTCGCGATAAGCGCCCAGACGGTCGGTAACCACCCACGGCTGATATGATGTGCCGCTTTGCAGGCGCAGCGTTTGCTTGAAGTGATCGAGATTGCGATAGCCGAGACTGCGCAGATATCGCCCGACAGAAATGCCACTGGTCGCCGCGCTGCGCGCAATGCTGTCCGCCGTTTCAAACGGGATCTGTGCAAGATTTGCCAGCAGATAGCTGGCAATGCGTTTGCCCGTGGGTGTCTGCCCGGCAAACGAGGCTTCGATTTGTTCAATCACATCCTGCGCTGGCTGCATCAGTTAATCCCCTGTTGCTTCATTGTCAAAAAGCTAGCCGTTGTTAGTAAAATAACAATGCACGGGGTGTGCCAGTTTCGAAATATGAGTGAAATTTGTGCAGCAGATCTGAATTTATGACGATTTTATGGCCGGTGGCTGGCAAAAAACTTGCAGAATAACGGCCAGAATAAAACTTACCGATAACCCCTGCACAACAATCAGGCAACTTGTGAATACTTTTAGTGCAATACAGACGTGAAAAGGCGTGACGTACAGAAAAATGGCAGAGGTTTTAATCACTTTGCCTTAATAGTCAACAAGTTGAATATTAAGAAAGCAGTCAGACAACTTTTTTCGTTAACCCTTTGACATGCCCACAGGCAGTCGCTATTATTCGCCCCGTTCCAACGATTCCTCTGTAGTTCAGTCGGTAGAACGGCGGACTGTTAATCCGTATGTCACTGGTTCGAGTCCAGTCAGAGGAGCCATTTCTTGTTCTTTGGATGTCTACTGATGTCCACAGGTCATTGAAAGAAGGGTGAAACTCCTTCTTCTACGTTCCACTGACGTCCGCTGAAATCCACCTGAATCCGATGCTTTTAAGTCCATTTTTAAGTCCTTCGGAAAAGCGGGTGGACTGTGTTCGCATTCTTGCTATAAGTCTTTGCGACCGGAAACCAGAATCAAGCTCTGACCTGTAATCAGGAGCGACGATCATGGCACTTTCCGATACGACAGTCCGTCGGGCCAAAGCAACCGGTAAAGCCTACACCCTCCCTGATGTTTCCGGCCTTTCACTTGCCGTCGCACCCAAAGGTGGAAAATCCTGGCACTTCCGCTATTACTGGTGCGGAAAACAAAAGCGAATGTCCCTGGGCCAATACCCTGAGATGACACTGCGTGAAGCCAGACAGGCAAGAGATCAGGCTTCAGCTTTGTTGGCACAAGATATTAATCCACGAGTTGCCCGAGAGCAGCAACGTCATGCCATCCATCTTGCTTCTGGGAATAGCTTTCACTCTGTATTCAAGGAATGGACTGAATACCGGGCGCTGACTTTGAAGGAAGGCAGAAAATCTTCCCTTTCTCAATGCAAGCGTGTTTTCAAAAACGACGTCTTGCCGAGAATTGGCAAAACATCTATTTACGATGTACGTCGCGCTGATCTCTTGCAAATACTGAGTAGAATCGAACAGCGGGGAGCATTCACCGTTGCCCAAAAAGTCAGAGGCTGGCTGAATCAAGTTTTTCGTTTTGCGTTGGTCAAAGTTGAAGGGCTGGAAAACAATCCAGCTACCGACCTGAAGGTAGTTGCCCTACCCAAACCACCCGAAATCCATAATCCTTTTCTGTGGATGCATGAGATCCCAACTCTTTTAAAAAAGCTACGTCATTACCAAGGACAACTGAATACCCAGTTGGGGATTCGCCTGTTGCTTCTTACTGGTGTGCGAACTGGCGAATTACGTCTGGCGACACCAGAGCAGTTTGATCTGGAGCGAGGCTTATGGCTAATTCCACCAGACAATGTAAAGCAGTTAAAACGGCATTTGCACAAAAACAGCATGCGCCCACAGACCATCCCGCCTTACACCGTCCCTCTATCTGTTCAGGCGATTGAGATCATCCGTCACCTTTTGCATGAAGTCAGGCCCAAGCAACGATTTTTGTTACCGGGCAACTCTGACCTAAATAAACGCATCAGTGAAAATACACTTAACGCGGCCCTCAAACGAATGGGTTACAAAGACCGCCTTACCGGGCACGGTATCCGCGGTACCATTTCAACCGCACTGCATGAAATAGGCTATCCAAAAATCTGGATAGAGGCTCAACTTTCTCATTCGGAACCGAATAAAGTCAGTGCCGCCTACAATCATGCAGCCTATGTTGAACAGCGGCGAGTCATGATGCAGGACTGGGCAGACCGTCTCGATTTGTTAGAAAAAGGACATGTTGAAGCAGCAAATAGTCAGCTGGTCATACAAATTGCGGGGCTCTCTACGATGACCAGCATGAGTCTGGACATAACTCGCGAATCTTCTCGGACAAATAGTGCTAACAGGGAATTTAACTGGATTATTCACCACTCAACCCGAAATGCTCCAACAGTAGAGCAAGATTAGACCTGACAGGCTACTAGCAGACAATTTCCCAGAAAACGCTAGTCCAACTATAGGGCAGGATCGTCTACCGGGGTGGGATCAGTCCAGTAATGTTTGAAAATATCTAGACTGCCCGTGGCGATTCATTTCAAATTTTAATACTCATCCCTCGTATCGTCTTCTTCCGGTTGTTCCAGAACACCATACGCCACCGCACAAAACAATGAGTTCAGCCGTTTCATATCCCCTAATAAACTCAGGTGAAGAGAGCTAGTTTCGATACTTTGCACATTCTGCTGGTGCAGCCTGTCCACGTGGGCATGGGCATAGCGGCGGTTCATAATACGAAAACGATGTTTGTTACGGCGCAGGCGCCGGGCGCTGCTGACATCTCTCGAGAAAAACACCGACAGGCTAAGCTTCAAATTGCTGTTTAACTGTTGTAGTAGATTATCCAACTCGGCTAAACCATCCTGGGAAAACGCCCGGCGAGCAGACAGAGATTTATCGGCCACTTCACTGCCCATTCGCTCGATAATGTCTGCCGCTTGTTCAAGGTTAAGCGACATTTCGATGATTTCCGCCCATCGACGCGACTCTTCCTCCGCCAGGTCTTCTTTCGGCATTTGCGCCATGTACAACTTAATTGCGGTGTAAAGTATGTCCACATCATCGGCAAGTTTACGCAGCTCTTTTTCCTGCCGGGGCTCGCCGTTCATGACCTTCTGCCAGGTTTCCAGCATCTGCTCAATAACCTCACCCAAGCGCAGCGCCTCACGCGCAGCATTCGCCAGCCCCAGCGCGGGCGTATACAGCGCGGTGGTGTCGAGATGCTTCGGCTTCATCCGGGCATCCACTTCCGGGATTTCACTTATCATCCGGCGGCAAAAGCGTGCCATTGTTTCGGCAAAAGGAACCATAACCAGACAACGGATCAGGTTGTAGAAAACATGGAAGTAGATAACCAGTTCCGACTCCGGCAGAGGAAGATTCTCCATCGTCTTCGCCAGAACATGGATGAATGGCAGAACCAGCAAACTGCCCACCAGCTTAAATAGCAGGCTGCCGAGCGCCACACGACGGGCCGCCGCATTGGCGGTACTGTTGTTTAGCATCGCCAGCAAACCAGAGCCCAGGTTAGCGCCGATCACCAGACAAAGCGCTACGTCGAAAGAGATAACCCCTGTCGAGGTTAAGGTCGCCGTCAGCAGCACCGCCGCCAGACTTGAGTAACTGATAATGGCGAACATCGCGCCAATCAGCGCATCCAGTATGATGTCGCCGGTAAGCGAAGCGAAAATGACCTGCACACCAGAGGCCTGAGTTATCGGGGTGACGGACTGCACAATCAATTCCAGCGCGAGCAGGATCAGACCGAGCCCAATGCCTACGCGGCCCAGTTGCCCGGCACGCGTCTGTTTACGGCTAAGGAAGAAGATGACGCCGATGAAAATGAGTAACGGCGACAACCATGAGAGGTCGAACGTCAGAATACGCGCCATGAGCGCGGTCCCCACATCAGCCCCGAGCACAATCACCAGCGCAGGCGTGAGGGCGACCAGGTCCTGGGCCACAAACGACGTCACCAACAGGGTGGTCGCGTTGCTGCTTTGTACCAGCGCGGTCACACCAATGCCCGCACAAAATGCGAGCGGTTTTTTCTCAACACTGCGGCTTAGCACACTCCGGAGCTTGGCGCCATAAACACGCATAATGCCGGTACGGACAATATGCGTGCCCCAGACCAATAGCGCCACCGCCGAAAGCAGATGCAATAGAGTAAGCACTCTTTCTCCTTATAAATTATTGACTCCCTGCAGGATCCCCGGGGGCGGTTCAATATTATTTACCCGTCAAATATTTCTGAAATTCTGTCTGGCCGCTCAAAAGCTGGAGGCAGAGAACGTCATGTTATTAGAATGTCGATCTTCCCTGCCTGCCTATAAATGTCCCCTATAAAAATCTATGGTCACCCACCATTAAACGGGCACATCGTGAGCCATCAGAACGTAAAACATTCTCCAGAGGGTATTGATGAGAGAACCCAGAAATTTTGCAGACTCAATCCAGACGTTTCCCATGCGTGGCATCGAAAAAATGTAATGCATCTGACGGCAGATGCAGCCACAGCGTGCTGCCCGTTTGCGGACGTTCACTATATGGCAAACGTACCACTAAACGTGCTTCACCAATGCGGCCGTGTACGAGGTTATCCGCCCCCAACATCTCCAGTGTCTCCACAAGCAGCGGAATGCTGCCGCCCTGCTCATGGCTGCAGATCTTAATGTGCTCAGGGCGAATGCCGAGCACCACCTGACGATTCGCTAACTTGGTTTTACTCACACCGAGCGCCAGCGCGTGCGACGCATTGAGGTTAAAATGCGTGCCATCACTGTCGATCTGGCCGGCTAACAGATTCATCGCCGGCGCGCCGATAAACGACGCGACAAACTGGCTGGTGGGTCGTTCATATATTTCGACCGGTGTGCCAATTTGCTCGACGATACCTTTATTCATTACCATCACCCGCTGCGCCAGCGTCATCGCTTCGACCTGGTCATGTGTGACGTACAAACTGGTGGTTTTCAGACGACGATGCAGTTGTTGCAATTCAAGGCGCATCTGCACGCGCAGACGCGCATCCAGGTTAGAGAGCGGTTCATCGAACAAAAACACTGCCGGTTCGCGTACGATCGCGCGGCCCATCGCGACGCGCTGGCGCTGACCACCCGATAATTCACGCGGGCGGCGGCTGAGAAGGTGATCCAGTTCAAGGCTGCGGGCCGCTTCCAGCACGCGCTGGCGGATCTGCTCTTTAGCCATACCACGAATTTTCAGGCCATATGCCATGTTCTCTTCCACCGACATGTGCGGATAGAGCGCATAGTTCTGGAATACCATCGCAATCCCGCGATCCTTCGGTTCCTCATCGGTAACCCGTTTGCCATCAATATAGATATCACCAGCGCTCACGCGCTCCAGTCCGGCGACCATACGCAGCAGCGTCGATTTACCGCAGCCGGAAGGGCCAACTATCACCATAAATTCGCCTTCATTCACCGTCACATCCAGCGGATGAATGATCTGATTTTTCCCATCGTACGACTTGGTAACTGCCTGAAGTTTTACGCCTGCCATTTCTTATTTCTCGCTCTCAACTAGGCCGCGCACGAATACACGCTGCATGGCCAGCACCACCACTACCGGTGGGATCAGGGTTAATAACATTGCCGCCATCACTTCATTCCACTGCGTCGGCGCACCGGTGTTAGAGATCATACTTTTGATCCCCGCCACCGCCGTGCCCAGGCTGGCGTCATTAATGATGAGCAGAGGCCAGAGATACTGATTCCAGCCGTAGATAAAAGTGATGACGAACAGTGCTGCCAGATTGGTTTTAGACAGCGGCAACACAATGTCCCAGAAAAAACGCATCGGACCCGCGCCATCAATGCGAGCGGCTTCCACCAGCTCATCAGGCAGCGACATAAAGAACTGACGGAACAGAAAAGTGGCGGTGGCGGCAGCCATCAGCGGCAGCGTCAGGCCACTGTAGCTATCGAGCATATGCAAGTCAGCAATCACCTGCACCGTCGGGAAGATACGCACTTCAACTGGCAGCATCAGGGTGACGAAAATCAGCCAGAAGAACAGTGAGCGCAGTGGAAAACGAAACCACACCAGCGCGAACGCTGAAAGAATCGACACCGTGATTTTGCCAACGGTGATGCCGAGTGCCATTAACAGGCTATTGAGCATCATCATGCCGAATGCCGGACCGCTGCCGTTTACGCCGTGTGTCCAGATGCGGCTGATGTTTTCCCACAAATGCGTGCCAGGGACGAGCGTCATCGGTGCCTGATAGACGGCCTCGTTATCCAGCGTGGCTGCGACGAAAGCCACATACAACGGGAACAGGATAGTCAGCGCACCGAGCACCAGTAAGGTATGGCTGAAGATATCCAGCCCACGTCGATTTTCAATCATTGGTATTGCACCTTACGTTCAACAAAGCGGAATTGGATCACCGTGAGCCCGATAACCAACAGCATCAGCACCACCGATTGCGCCGCTGACGAGGAAATATCGAGCCCGGCGAATCCTTCCTGGTAGATTTTGTAAATCAGAGTGGAAGTCGCCCGCACCGGGCCGCCGGCGGTCGCCGCGTCAATAACCGCAAACGTGCCGAAAAAGGAATAAATCAGGTTGCCCACCAACAGGAAGAAACTCACCGGCGTGATCAGCGGCAGCGACAGATTGAAAAAACGGCGCACCGGCCCGGCACCATCAATTGCGGCGGCTTCCACTAGTGATTGTGGAATGGATTGCAGCGCGGCGAAGAAAAACAGAAAGTTGTAGCTGAGTTGCTGCCAGACTGACGCCAGCACAATCAGGAACATCGCCTGTCCGCTGTTTTGCGCGTAGTTCCAGCTATACCCCATGTTGTTGAGTAGGTAGCTAAACAGGCCAAGGCCGGGACTGAACAGGAACATCCAGAGCACAGCGGCAACAGCGGGTGCCACCGCGTAAGGCAAGATAAACAGGGTCTGATACAGCTTGCGCAGGCGCACCACGTAATCGACCAACGCCGCCAGCAGCAGTGCCAACACCATACCAAAGACCGTAACCAGTCCGCTGAATTTGATCGTGATCCAGAACGATTCGAGATAGTGCGCATCCCCGAAAAGGCGGATGAAATTATCCAGCCCGACGAAAGTGCTGGAAATGCCAAAAGGGTCAACACGTTGCAGTGAATACAACAGCGCCTCTCCGGCAGGCCAGAGAAAGAATATGGCGGTGATAAGCAGTTGCGGCAGCACCAGCAGATACGGTAGCAGGCTGGTGCGAAATACCGGTCGAGATGAAGACATAGCTAACTCCGTTTAAAAATGAATAAGGACCAGAACGTATCTGGTCCTGTACAAAGAACGATTACTTCACTTGCTGCTCGAAGCGGCGCAGCAATTCGTTACCGCGTTTTACAGAATTATCCAGTGCAGCCTTCGGCGTCTGGTTACCTGCAAAGACGTCTTCAAGCTCTTCATCAATCACAGTAAGGATCTGCGTCATGTTGCCCAGACGATAACCCCGGGTGTAAGGCAGTGGGGGTTTGTTCATCAGTTGGCGCATGGCAATTTCCATGCCGGGATGGGTGTTATAAAAACCTTCTTTTTTAGTCAGTTCATAGGCCGCTAACGTTACCGGCAGATAACCCGATTTTTGATGCCACTCCGCCTGATTTTCTGGCTGGTCTAGGAACTGCATGAATTCCGCCACGCCCTTGTAGGTATCGGCATCTTTACCTTTAATGACCCACAGGCTCGCGCCGCCAATCATGGCGTTCTGTGGTGCATTCGGTACGGTTTCGTCGTATGGCATCATGCCCACACCCCAGTCGAACTTGGCATAGCGTTGGATTGCTGATTGCGCACCTGATGAACCGGTAGCGATCCCGCATTCGCCGCTATAGAACTTAGTAGCCGCCTCGTCCTGGCGCCCCAGATACGTCAGGTCACCTTTCTTATACATGTCTTCCAGCATCTGAATATGGCTGATGACTGTCGGATTGTTGAAATTCAGCTCAGCATCGAAGCCATCTAAGCCGTTATTTTTGGTGGCGATCGGCAGCGCATGCCAGGCGCTGAAGTTGACAATTTGGTGAATACCCAGGCGACTGGTGCCGTAACCGCAGCTCATGCCCGATTTGCGTAGCGCTTCGGCATCCTTTTCCAGCTCCTGCCAGGTTTTAGGCGGCTGGTCCGGATTGAGTCCAGCTTTACGGAAGGCATCTTTGTTATAGAAGATGACATGCGTCGAGCTATTGAAGGGCATCGAAATCAGCTGGCCTTTTGAGTCGCTGTAGTAGCCAGCTACCGGTGCCACGAACTCTTTTTCATCCAGCGGAATGCCTGCGTCCTTAAATATCTGATGGACCGGGACGATGGCACGTGACGCCATCATGGTGGTCGTTCCGATTTCATATACCTGCAGAATGTCAGGCGACTTGCCGTTACGAATTGCCGCGATGCCATTGGCCAGACTCTGCTCATATCCTCCTTTATAAGATGCAACAACTTTGTAATCGGGATGAGTCTGGTTAAAGCGGGTGACCAGAGCGTTAGTTTCCTGACCTACCTGGCTTTCCATTGAGTGCCAAAAAGTAATTTCTGTCACAGCCAATGCATTGCCGCTGAGCGCCAGTCCCACAATCGCACTCACCAAGCCACAACGAAAAGTAAACATGGACATAGAGTTTTCCTGTGTAAAGAGTTATGAGAGTCACGAGCGAAATGACGCACATCTTGTTCACGAAGTAACATGGCATCACTTTATGAGACAGTACACAACAAACTTATGACGGTTCAGTGACAACGCTCACATGATCGATATCGTTCATCATAAATTTCATAGTAAAAAATATTGTGAGTACGAAATTAAACCTCCTCATAAAAAATCCTTACATAACTGTGCAATGCATCACAATTTTTTCACGCTTGCATGTATTGCCAATGACGCATTTCGATCATATGCTCGTGACACACCATTAATCGCTTACTGTTTAGCCATATCAAGCGTATCGTGCTGGCTTCGATTGACGGGGTGTGCATTTCGCTCGTATGATCGTAATAAATCATATTAATTGCGAGAACACACTGTGATAAACACTGCAAAAGACCGTCAGATGAAGATTGTTGAGTTACTTCAGGAAGAACTGTTTCTGAATATCACCACACTGACCCGTCGCTTGAAAGTTTCTGTTGCGACCATCAGGCGGGATCTGGATGAGCTGGAACAGGCTGGCCTGCTACGCAGGACACATGGTGGTGCAGTGAGCATCAATCAGGTTGCACAGGATTTGACGCATGCGACTCGCGCGGTGTCCAGGCTGCCACAGAAAGCAGCGATTGCATCAGTGGCTGCCGGGATGATAGTTGACGGTGATGCCGTGCTCCTGGATGCGGGGACGACAACGCTCGAAATTGCCAAACTGCTGTCAGGTCGGAATAGCCTGACGGTCATCTCTAATGGTCTGGACATCATTAATGAGCTGACCCGGGGGGAGCGGCATAATTTTTATAGCGTCGGAGGCGAATACACCGACGCGAACAGGTCATTCCGGGGACCATTGGCAGAAAGCTTTATACGCCAGTTCAACGTGGACAAGCTTTTTCTGAATGCCGCTTCTGTGGATCTGGAGCGTGGGCTGATTTGTACGTCAACCCCCGTTAATGCCAGCGTTGAGAAAGCAATGATGGAGGTGTCAAGCCGCGTGATTGTGGTGGCTGATTACTCAAAGTTCACGAAATCGAGCCTTTCGGTCACCACCCGAATTGAGGATGTGGATGTCATCGTCACTGACAAGGGCGCCCAGAGCTTCCTTGATAACGTACCTGATAAGTTGCGCAGAAAGTTCGTGATAGCCAGTCCGGCTCGCAGTTGACCGGATATGCCCACCCTTCCTGTGGAACACAATATGTCAGTCGCCACAAAACCTTAAGCCAGTGTGTGCGACGGTTAAAAGGCGCATCTGCGCAGTTAAACAGGAAAATAGAATGAATCCATTGTTGATGAAGCCCGGACAGGTCCGGGTTGCAGGACACCGGGGCCACAGTGCCGGTGCTCCAGAGAATACTCTCGCCGCTTTTCGCAAAGCCCGCGAGCTGGGTGGCGCAGGCGTGACCTGCGAAACCGACCTGCTATTGACCCGCGACGGTGAGCTGGTTCTCATTCACGATGACATGGTTGATCGCACCACTGATGGCCATGGCCTTGTGTGTGACATGACGTATGCCGAGCTGTCCCGTCTTGATGCCGGTAGCTGGTTCAGTGCAGAATTTGCCGGTGAGAAAATCCCGCAGTTGAAAGATGCACTTATGCTGGCTCGTGAACAGGACATCGTTTATCAGGTTGAGCTGAAAATCCACCATCGGAACGATGAACTTTTCCCGAAACTCCGGGCACTGATTGATGAGCTGGACTGCGCCGATCTGCTTCAGTTCTCTTCTTTCGATTTTGTTCAGTTGCGGGATATCAAAAAGACTATCCCGGAGGTGCCGACTGTGGGTCACACGCATTCACGACTCATTGACCCGGTGGCGATTGCTCGTGAAGCAAATGTCGACGCCATTAATCTGGAAATCCAACATTTCCCCCGCGGTGAAGCGCTCCAGTTAAGGAAAGCAGGCATTGCGGCCCACTTATATATTCCCGTGGATAATCTTGACTCGCTTCTTACCTACGGTGTTGATATCCGTGCCCAGGTTATTGAGTGGATACGCGGTGGCTGGATGGATCAGATTTTGAGCAACGACGTTGCTTTGGTCGCAGGGATCAGGGATGAAATTTATGGCCGATAATAGAACTACTGCGTTGGCGCCGGTCCAGGCGATGGTGTCAGAAATTGAAGACATCGCGCGAAAAGCGGGTGAAATGGCTCTCGCTCATTTTCATTCTCTGGCAACCCTGCAGGTCGAAAAGAAAGGCCATCTCGACCTGGTAACACAAGCCGACAGACAGGTTGAACAGTTTCTGATGACCAGCCTGATCAACGCATTCCCCCGTGATGGCGTTTTCGGTGAAGAAGGATGCGATATTACCGGAAGTTCAGGTCGAGTCTGGGTTATCGATCCCATCGACGGCACGTTTAATTTCGTACGCGGCGGTCAGAACTGGGCCGTATCCATCGGACTGTATGAAAATCATCGTCCGGTGTTTGGCGTCATTTACGCGCCGGTCCGCAACCTCATGCTGAGCGGAGGCGATGGGTTACGAACAAAACTCAACGGAAACCCGATGATGTCACTGCCGTCTCTTGATGATTCGCAGGCATCAACGGGCCTGAGCTGGCATCCCTCCGTTGCGACCGATGACCGGCTTGAAGTCATGCGCTATATCTTCGACGAATTGAATTTCAGCTTTCGCTTCGGCGGCTCAGCAACACTTTCCCTTATTGAAGTCGCAATGGGAGAAACCGACGGATATATTTCGCTGGGTGACTCAACCTGGGATGTCATGGCGGCGCTGCCTATTCTCGCCAATCTTGGTGCATCACATACCATTGACTGGCACAACATCGGGCTGGATGCAAAGCTGCGGTTTGCGTGCGGAAGCGAAGCATTCCTGGTAAAGGTCCGTCCACTGCTGGAGAGGGTTGGTGGCAATTCCTCGTCCACCGGAGCCACCCATGACTGATCCGGCAAAGGCTGCGTTTCGCGCTGTTGATGAAATGTCGCCCTCTGAACTGCGGCGACGTACCGTGGATGGTCGGGGTGTTGCAGATATCCGTCTGTTGCAGGTGGAAGACGGGCCTGGACGGGGACAGCGGCTGCTCGTGGTCCGGAACGCGAGGGGGATCGGACTTGAAATTGCCGTTGACCGCGGTTTCGATATTTCCGGTGCCACCTGGCGCGGTATTAACATCGGATGGAATAGCGCAAACGGCATGCCATGGCCCCCGCATCCGGTCGATGCGGAAGATGGCGTAGGCTTTTACCGAAACTTTGATGGCTTCATTGCCACATGTGGCCTGGACCACATCGGTGGTGCCCGGCGGGACGATGGTGCCCACTATATCCATAAACATCGCCGGCAGGTTTTCTACCCCCTGCATGGGAGGATTTCCAGTCAACGAGCCGTACTTTCGGGCTATGGAATTGATTGGAGCGCAGACGGTCCTGTCATCTGGGCTGAAGGCGTTATCAGGCAGAGCGCGGTATTCGGTGAAAACCTCGTTCTAACGCGCCGCATCACGCTCGATGTCTACGGCAAAACGATACACATCAGCGACAGGGTAGAAAATCAGGGATACCGGCCAACACCGCACGCCATCCTGTACCACATTAATTTCGGGCATCCTTTTTTGAATGAAAGTACCCAGATATCGGGTGACGTTTGTCTGGATAAGGCAATGGCATTTAATACCGAAGAAAAGCGCCCGGATAATGATTATAGGGATTACTACGAGGATATTCCCATTACGGCGAGCGGTAAGACCGCCACCGTCACTCTTACCAGTGAGACGCCAGCCGGAGAATTACGCGTGCGTCTCTGTTATCCCCGTGAAGAATTGCCTGCGTTTGGCATCTGGCGGGCTTTTCAGTCTGGCGTCTATGCCCTGAGCATCGAACCGGCACGCCGCTTTGATCCGCAGGGGGCGCATGCGAACGGTTCAGTCACTCTGCAAGCCGGGGATGTAGTGAAATACAACATCGTGATAGCACTGGGTCCGGTCAACAGTGACGCTTAATAGCAACCGAAGTTCTGGATCTGTGCGTTTTGTCCGGGCTGTGGCAGCAAACATATTCAGACGGGCGTCTTCCGGCTTGCAGAACAGAGACGCAAAAGGGAGTGGAGTGCCTACCTCAGCATGATGGGCTGACCGGTATTGATGGCATTTTTATAGCAGCAGAACCCGAAATGGCTGTAATGGGTCATGACCATCTGCTGCAACGACTGGCATGGCAGTTCTGTCAGTCATTGAAAACCAGGGAGCATGGCCTCAGGCATATTCCTGCCCACGGATTTGCGCTCCCGTTTATACCGTTTTCTCCGGAGGTGAAAGTAGGTTACTGCTGAATATTACTGACTGGTCCTTTATGAAAGTTCACGAAATAAAAATAGGCCCAACATATCTTCGTGAATATCGGGATAAAAATTAAATTCATTTAAATTTTGAATTTTGAATTTTGAATTTTGAATTTTGAATTTTGAATTTTGGAGGTTAAATTTCACTGATAAAAAAATCACTCTGCAATCCTGATTATTCATTCAGGAAAAATACGTTCCACCGTCTAAATTACGGGCTAATACACGCCAGAGGATTCGTGTGGGGAAATAGTTTTTTATAATTTGCCCTATCGATTTTGGCCAAGATGCCCTCATTTTAACTCTGTGATCACTATTAATATACGGGTAAATATGATGCGTAATTTTAATTCAAGGCTGGGGGTTTATGGTTTATTAAGTACTCTGATTTCAGCACCGGCGCTGGCTGCTGAAGTTTATAATAAAGACGGTAATAAAGTTGAATTGTACGGAAAGGTTGAAGCTAAACACGTTATTTCTGATAACAAATCTGAAGATGGTGATGGCACGCTGGCACGACTAGGGTTCAGGGGGCTGACGAAGATCAACGACAAACTCACGGGCTATGGTCAGTGGGAATATAATTTCATGGCAAACCACACTGAAGGAGGTGCCGACGCGCAGAGTAGTAACGCCACACGTTTGGGCTTTGCTGGACTTAAATATGCTGACTTCGGTTCGATCGATTATGGTCGTAATCTAGGTGTACTGTTTGATACCGCGTCATTCACAGACATGGCGCCGGGTTTTGGTGCCAGCTCCATGACCTTCACAGACAACTTCATGTCCAAACGCTCTGGCGGCCTGCTGACCTATCGCTCGCCAACTTGGGATGGGCTGAAATATACCCTACAATATCAGGGTAAAAATGACCGCAGCTCGGCAAAACTCTCAAACGGTGATGGATACGGTGCCGGTCTGACATATGCCATTACCGACGGGATCACCCTCTCTGCTGCCGGCATGAAAGCCAACCGCACACTGACTCAGCAGGCTGATGGTCAGGGCGATGATGCGTCGGCCTGGGTAACAGGCGTAAAATACGACGCTAATCAAGTTTACTTTGGTGCCATTTACGGCCAGACCAAAGATATGACGCCTTATGGACAAAGCCAGATAGCGGATAAAACCCGAAATTTTGAAGTCATTGCGCAATATCTGTTCCTGAATGGCCTGCGTCCGTCTATAGGATTTGTGACACAGCGCGGTGATAATCTTCAGGGTTACGGCAACTTCCGTGGTGGGGATCAGACTATTCAGAAGTATATTCAAATTGGTACCTACTACTATTTCAATAAAAATATCCTGACCTGGGTGGATTACAGAATTAATTTACTTAAGGATAATGAATTCACTAAGGCTACAGGCATCAACACTGACAATGCCATTGCCTTAGATCTTATCTATCAGTTCTGATGTTCAGATATATAAAGGAAATGGGCAGATAAAAAACAGTTCACTCTTTTTTATCTGCCCCGTCGATTAGGTCCCGGAAATATGCCGTTATCCCAACATCGCGTTACGGCCATTCAGGCGACGTAAAACAGTTTCAACTGAATTTTACAATATCAACGACGAACAGGAGGGCCGTATGTCAGCGAAAGTATGGGTGCTGGGTGATGCTGTAGTTGATTTGATCTCCGATGAACCGGGGAAATTGCGCCAATGTCCGGGCGGCGCGCCAGCGAATGTCGCGGTCGGTATCGCTCGACTGGGAGGCAACAGTGCGTTTATCGGCCGGGTCGGCGATGATCCATTTGGTCAACTGATGCGGGTAACCCTGCAACAAGAAAAAGTGGATACGGAGTTTATGGTGCTGGATCCGACCCAACGGACCTCGACCGTAATAGTGGCATTAGATAGCCAGGGGGAGCGCAACTTTACGTTTATGGTGCGCCCCAGCGCGGATTTGTTTCTCGAACCGTCCGATCTGCCGACTTTTCAACCAGGCGATTGGTTGCATGTTTGCTCAATAGCACTCTCTGCTGAACCCTGCCGCAGCGCCGCATACTCTGCCATGACAGAGGTGAAACAGGTCGGCGGTTGGGTAAGCTTCGATCCTAACATCCGGATGGATTTTTGGCCGGACCCGGCGGAGCTACATTGTTGTGTTGAACGCGCTTTGCAATTCGCCGATGTGGTGAAATTCTCTGAAGAGGAGATGCTGTTTTTCAGTGGTGAGTCAGGATTGACTCAACAGAATCTCCAGCGTCTGAGCCGTGACTATCAACTCAAGTTATTGATAGTGACCCTGGGCAAAGCCGGTGTGCTGGTCTGCTACCAGGGTCAGGTGCAGCACTACCCCAGCCAGATTATGAAAAGCGTGGATACCACCGGTGCAGGCGACGCTTTCGTGGCCGGATTACTGTGGGGAATGGCTGAGCGTGGTCTGCCACTTAACGAGCCGCAGTTGGCGCAATGCCTCGCCGAAGCGCAAATCTGCGGCGCGCTGGCAACAACTGCCCTGGGCGCGATGACGGCGCTGCCGGATTTCATAGCTCTTCAACGACATAGAGTGACGGGATAATTATGAAGTTATTTAAAATGCATACATCGCTTCACTTCTATGATTTCTTTACTTTTTAAAAACAACCTGGATATACAATTATGACCACACAAACGCTGCTGTCCTCTGTCTTACAGGCAGTAATGAAAGGTCAGCCCAGGACGCTGGCCGATAACCACTACCCGCGCTGGCATCTCGCTCCGGTTACTGGTCTGATGAACGACCCAAATGGTTTCATTCACTTTCAGGGAAGATACCACCTGTTTTACCAGTGGAACCCGTTGTCTTGCAGTCATCAGAATAAATACTGGGGACACTGGAGTTCTGACGATTTACTGCACTGGCAACATGAACCCATAGCCCTGTTGCCAGACCAGACATACGATTGCAACGGTTGTTATTCAGGCAGCGCTGTGGAATATCAAGGCAAACTTACGCTGTGTTATACAGGAAATGTAGAATTCGACGATGGTAACCGCACCGCCTGGCAGTGCCTGGCTATACAAAATGCGGACGGCGGTTTCGATAAATTAGGTCCAGTGGTCCCCCTCCCCGAGGGTTATACCGGGCACGTTCGGGATCCCAAAATCTGGTGTGATGCCAACTGCTGGTACATGGTATTAGGTGCTCAGGATAAAAATCTCAGGGGCAAGGTGCTTCTGCTACGTTCCGACAATCTGCATGATTGGACCCGCATCGGTGAAATTGCGGGTAGCACGCTTGGCGGTTTAGCAGAGACGGGATATATGTGGGAATGCCCGGATTTTTTTATGCTTGATGGCAAAACCATCT
This sequence comes from Rahnella sp. CG8, assembly GCF_023701875.1. NCBI lineage: Bacteria > Pseudomonadati > Pseudomonadota > Gammaproteobacteria > Enterobacterales > Yersiniaceae > Rahnella > Rahnella sp. CG8. The sequence goes on along the minus strand of NZ_JABAED010000013.1, from coordinate 70,387 downwards.
TACTCTTTTGTCCTCAGGGGATCGCGCGCGAAGCCAGCCGATTCCTCAATACTCATCCAGCCGCCTATCTGTGCGGCGATTTCGACATGGGAACCTTCACTTTCCGCCATGGGCCTGTCAATGAAGTGGATGCAGGATTCGAGTTCTATGCGCCACAAACCACGCTAACTGCGGACGGTCGCCGCCTGCTGGTGGGCTGGATGGGCGTACCGGATGGGGAAGAAATGCGACAACCGACCCTTGCTTGCGGTTGGATCCACCAAATGACCTGCATGCGAGAACTGACCTTCAGGAATGGTAAACTATATCAACAACCCGTACAGGAATTGCAGCAACTTCGCGGCGTCAGGCAATCGTGGAGTGGCGGCGCAGATAGTGCCCCTACACTGAACGCGCAATCATTGGAACTGGTCATTGAGAAACAGAGTCCTGAATCCCTGACACTCGATTTCGCCAGCACGTTAATATTACGCTGGGACGACTATGGATTAAGATTAGCGCGTTGCAGCCTTGAAAATGATGAATGGCAATATCGTTACTGGCCGGGGCAAGTGCGCAACCTGCATATTCTCTGTGATCGTTCCAGCATCGAAATTTTCATCAATGACGGCGAAGGCGTGATGAGCAACCGTTACTTCCCCAACAATCCGGCTACGCTGACATTTGGCGGAGAGGCTAAACTCAATGCAACCTATTGGGTATTAAGCCCCAGTTCTGTGAATTAAGAAAAAGCACTTCGCGAGTTTCCTTGTTACGCATGCCATACAGAAAAGAAATAAGAATTACAGAAAACAGTGACTAAAATCAGCATCCAGACAGTCAAGGTAATATTTCAGCCTTGGGCCTTGAAGTACTGATGTGAGCCATTAGAACGTATATACCAACAATCAGAGATGGCTCTTCCAACGACCACTGGATTCCATCTTCACATATGGAGATTTATCATGAGGATTCGCCACCTTAGATATTTTCTGGTCGTTGCAGAGGAGCTGAGTTTCGTACGCGCATCTGAGCGTGTACATATAGAACGGTCTTCCCTGGCCCATGCTATACACGACCTTGAGGGCCTACTGGGTGTTCGCCTTTTTAATAGAAGCAAAGGTGGTATTCGGCTTACATGGTCTGGCGAAGTACTGCTTGACGATGTACGCCAAATGCTGACATTCTTCGAATATGTACAGTCTAGGGTTCAAGCCGCTTCCAACGGCTCTCTGGGAAGAATTCGTATCGGACTCTCGGATAGTCTTGCTCAGCCCAGATTAACGAGCCTGCTGGCGAAAACACGTGAAGAAGAACCAAGCACACAAGTTCGAATCACTGAAATGACAGCCGACGAAATGCTGCGCGCTCTCCATCATGATCAAATTGATATTGGCATTACAGTCAATTCTGACCCCTTAAGTGGCTATATCAAACACAAGGTCTGGGGTGAACGACCCGCCGTTGCTATACCGACTCATCATCCACTGCTTGCTTCCAGCAAGGTGACACTGCGGGAGGTTAAGCAGTTTCCACTGATCCTTTTCCATCCGGTGAAATGCGCAGGCGGATTCCAAGTGGTTTCCCGGTGGTTCTGCGGCGAGAACCTTTCACTTCCAACCATCACCGAGTACGCATCAGGACATGAGCAAATGCTTATGCTGGTAGCTGCAGGCTACGGTATCGGAATAGGATTAACATCTCAGTTGGGGATCTTCGCATACCCCAACGTCATCGTAAGGCCATTGCACGAAGAAATCCCTGATACTACGACCTATTTCATCACACAGGCCAGGGAGCTCGATCCTACAGTGGCCCGGTTCATACAAAGAGCCGGAACAATCGATAACCCTCTCTTGAGTTAGACCCTTGGACACCCATTTTTTCGCATGTTCAAGGGCGCTGACCATGCTTTTTTTTCTTCACCAACTGAGCAAAAAAACAACAATAAAATATCCTTTGATGCTTAAAAAAACTAGACGCGCATATCATTTTTTACTCAACCCACCGTAAATATTATAGTTTTTAGAGACAATATGAGCAGAAGTTTTTTCCTCACTCCTCTGTTTTTTTCATGCTCCTACGGCTGTCCTACCTACTCTCTTCTGCGGACTAGATTTTAATTTTTTGTTACTCAATCATTTCCCTAACTATTTCGAGTCTAGTTGGTGTTGCTTCTCTGTCGCAGCAACCTTTCAGAGCGGTTCATTCGACCAAACTGAACGTAACAATAAGGGCAAGCGCACTGCGTATTCTTTGCTGAGTTTCCGGGCTGGCGAACTTTAAATGGGTCAATCTCAGGAATGCCACCGGCTGCTAAGGAGTAACCAGTATGTTAGATGAAACCCATGTGCCCACAGACGAGCGCATAATCCTTCGACGCCCGGAAGTCCAAAGAAGAACCGGCCTGAAACGGGCTTATATTTATAAGCTCATGAGGGAGAAAAAATTCCCTCAGGCCGTTCCTATCGGGTTGCGCGCTGTCGGATGGTATTCCGATGAAATTGCTCAATGGATCGTCGAGCGTGGTGAAAAACGTACCTGACAGGAGTATTTCATATGGAAGTTATCTCTGTAATTTCAACTAAAGGCAACGTGGGGAAGACGACGGTTGAGACTGAGGCTAATCTTGGCACATATATCGCGGATGCAGTTCTGAGCATATCGCTACTCGATATGGGCATGCAGCACACGCTATTGAGCTTTTACGTACCATGCGGGGTTTACGAACAGCTGTCCGCTTCTACCCTGGAGGTGATACGCAGCCTGTCTCAGAAGTTCTATCCACAATGGCATGAACAGTTCGTAATGGTAACCGGCAAAACCGTGAGAGGAGCCGCTCATGTCTGACGCCCGGAAACTCGCCCGAGGTCACAAAGTGTTGCTGCCGCTGATCGAATACGCGTTGAGCGAAGGCTGGCTCATCTCCCGCACAGCCGGCGGACACCTCAAGTTCGTCAAGGCAGGGCTTCCGCCAATCTTTACCAGTTCAACAGCCAGTGATCACCGCGCCGGACGCAATGCCCGAGCCATGTTACAGCGAACAAAGCGCGAGCATGCCCGTTTCGATGCGCCTGAGCAAGAAGGGGATGACCATGTCTGATGCCACTCCACAGGAGAAGGCCAACGAGCTGGTGAGCGAAGGCTTCATTCGAAATGGTCCAGCCGTTGATATCTTGAATGACCCGCTTGAGGACACTCCGATGGTGGTGACGCTGGATGAGTTGCAAGCCTACGAACTCAATCCACGGCTGACCCGCAATCCCTTATATGATGAAATCAAAGACTCGATTCGCGAACGCGGACTTGATGCCCCCCCTGCTATTACACGGCGCCCTGGCGCCCACCATTACATTATCCGTAACGGCGGTAACACGCGGCTGGCCATCCTGCGTGAACTCTGGTCAGAGACGAAGGACGAACACTTCTTTCGCATCTCATGTTTGTATCGGCCCTGGACAGAACGCGGCGAAATCATCGCGCTGACCGGTCATCTTGCAGAGGGCGAGCTACACGGCAAACACACCTTCATCGAACGGGCGCTTGGCGTCGAACGAGCACGCGAACTCTATGAACAGGAAACGGGCAAAACGGTTTCTCAGTCGGAACTCTCACGTCTCCTGCGAGCTGACGGCTATCCGGTGTCTCAGCCACGCATTAGTCGGATGCAGGAAGCCATCCAGTACCTGCTGCCCGCCATCCCAACTGTACTATACGCTGGCATGGGGCGTCCCCAGGTCGAACAACTCACCAGCCTGCGACGTTCGGCGGCAAGGATATGGGAGGCACACCCGGCATCACAACATGCACATATCGCTTTCCCTTCTCTGTTTCAGGATGTTCTGACCGGGTTCGATGGTACCGCCGGGAATTTCAATATCCAGCGCGTGAAGGATGAACTGATAGGCCAAATGTCTGACCTGCTCTCCGTCGATTACGACACCCTGACCATCGATATCCTCAACACGGAAAAACGCTGGCAGGTGCTGAGCAGTGAACCTTCCATACCCATGATGTCTGCATTATCGCCGCAGCAAACGACAGAGATGCCGCCTCCTCAGCCGACAACCGCCTTACACCCGGCAAAACCTGTCACGGCACCGGGAAGAACATCACCAGAAGTCATACCGCCATCATCAGTACCCTCGTCCGTGACTTTAAATAATGAGAATGACGCCCAGCACACCTCGCGTATCAGTGAGCATATCGTGTCCCCCGCAGGGACGACCGAACGCCTGGAATCAATTCAGCGTCTCATCGCCGGGCACACCGGTGAGCAGCTTCCTGATTTCGAAAATAATGTGCTGCAGGCAATCCCCGTCCAGGCCGGTGGCCTTTATCCCATCACCGATGTCTGGTTCATCGACCCTGCTCTCGACGAGCCTGTGCGACTGCGCACCCACATCTCGCAGTTCGCCCTGGAGATCGCCTGCGAGTTAGACCTGAGCGATGCCATCGAAACGTACGAGGCAGGTTTGGGTTTCCGATGCCTGCTGCCGCACCGTGAACTGCCTTCCCTTGCCAGCGCGCTGCTGGCGTTACTGCATTCACTGAGCACGTCTTATGCATCAGAAAGTCCTGCAGAAGCCCATATCAGTACATCGCTTCTCGCCGAACATTTGGGCCTCCTTTTACTGGGCTTCCCATCACATGCAGGCACATCGCAGACACAATCCGAACGGTTGAGCGACAACAGTCTGGTAAAACTGTTTCGCCTACTCCGGCTTGGCCGGCGCTTGATGGATATTGAAAGCGCCATTGCCGGGCATGTGGATGCCCAACCAGGGACATGAGGAGAGCTGCGCTATGTCGGGTCCGCATCCGCTCAACCAAGCCGTTATTGCGCAGGCGCTTCATGATCTGCGCAACGGCCAACTGCGTCGGGCAAAATCGATGGGCTTCGACGACACCGACCTGGATGCGCTCAAGCACCCGCAAATGGCCAGCATCCTTGCCAATGCCACCGTCTCCTGGTGTTCGGTCTGCATCAACCGTAATGTACTCCAGCGACTGCTGAATCAGGCTAACGACATCACCGAAGAAGTCAGTCGAATTGACCGGCTGCTGTGCCTTGGAGCCAGCACTGAGTTGATCAGCAGGTTCTTCGGCCTCAGCCATCAGGAAATTGCGTTGCGTCGCAATGTGATTGGTCTGCCAAAACGTAAAGGTCGCCATCCGGTATTGAGCGAGGCGCAGGACGCAGATCTCTGGAATCGTTGGTCAGCTAGTGTGAAAAAGAGCGGCATTGCACTGACCGATGATATGGGTATGCTTGATATCGCCGCCGTACTGGCCGAAGGCACCGGACTCCCCCTGTCGGTCATCTGGAATGCCATTCAAGGTTGGATCGACCAGGGTCTTGTCTGAGATGGGCAGGCTCGATTCCTCACATATCCCGATACCGCCGGGCGAAATGACTGAGCCAAATCGAAGAAATGGCTTCATGGAAGACGGTATTATCTTCAGCGGCAATGCCCACGACAGCGTGCCACGCGCATTATTGCTTGATAAGAGACTGACTCCCCTCGAACGCAACGCCTGGCAGGTATTTCGCCTTAAGCTCAATGAAGATGGCATCACCGCCCTGCCGACCTACGATCAGCTCGCTCCCTGGCTTGCCTCAATGCCCTGTACCCAACGAGCTTCCCACGAAACTGTGGCGCGAGCTCTCGTTGTCTTACGGCTGACTCGCTGGTTGAGCCTTGTCCGACGGCGTCGTGAACAGCGTACGGGTCGTATACAGGGCAACCTGTATGTCCTGCACGATGAGCCTCTTTCTCCGTATGAAGCAATCCGGCTCGATGCTGACTACCTTGAGCTGATCAGTCAGTCTCTTATCCATACGAGTAAGTCCATCCAACGGGTTGCGGCCTTCACGCTGAAAGAGCTTTCCGAAGATCCCCTACTATGCAACAACATGCTGCCAGGCCGGCTGCACCTGATGATACAGCGCATGCAAGATCGGGGGTGGGACGACCGGGCTACTTATCCACAACCTGTGGATAATCACGATTCCGAAGACGGGGATCCCACCTTTCTTCGGAATCGTGATACCCCCAGTTCGGATTCCGAAGTGGGTAACAAAAGCAGTAAAACCAGCACTCTTCGGGATCCGAAGACCGATAGTACAGTAAGTAAAGAAAAAAAAATAAAAGAAATACGTACAGTACCGCGCACGCACGAGCAACTGACTATCCCGGTGAGATTCGAGTCCCTCAGTGCTGAACAACAAAATGGAGCCCTGACGGCATTACAGGCCGTGGAAAACACACTTCAACAGGCTGTACTTGACGAATGGGACGCCCGCTGCGGCTCAACCATCGTGCGAAACCCTGCCGGTTACCTGTTCGGTATCATCCAGAAAGCCATGCGCGGTGAGTTTCACATCTGGGCCGGGCAGCAGATACAACCAGACACCAGGCCTTCGGTGCCACATTCCCCGGCAACGGCAGATCCCGAAATCGCCCGACAACATATTGCCAGGCTGCGCGAACTGCTGAACTCGTCGTGACCTTATATTCCACCGTGTTCCCCCGACGCCTATACCACTGGTATAGCTCAACGCAAGGTTTTTGCGCGATGCTGTAACTCGTCGGCATCAACCATTAATGTATATGTCCACAAGCAGCTATAGAGGGCTATACCACTGGTATAATTTTTGTAGCAACGTCAGAAACTATCAGGCGCACTCCCGTAACGGTTTGATAACTGACGGCCTTCCACCAAGTCGTAATCCTGACGACTCTGTTTCCATGAAACCAGGAGTCGTGACTATGGCTAGCGAAGAATCTTTACAGTTGAACCTCGGGTCACTGCGCAGCACCATGTCGCTGACCCTGCATACCCATCATGCATCGCGCATCTGGCGTGGTCGGGCACCCAGCGATGACCGACCAGGCATTGTCGGACTGTCTGGGTACGTTTCTGTCATGAACAAGATGAAGCGCGGCGCCGAACAGGACGACCCCTACAGTGACTGGTGGATGTTGAGGATTGAAGAAAAGCTGGAACAAACGCGCGCCATTCTCAAAGCCCTGAGCGAACAGATCGAGCAGGTCCTTGCCGGAGTCCCCTCAGCCCTGAGTCTCGGCGAAAATCTTAACGTACAACCGGTGAAACTGCCGCTGTTCGTCTCTTCCCAGCTCGGCTTTTCAGCCGTTTACCTGCTTGCCGAATTTGATGATCTTGCCAGGCGTCTGCTGCTGGCGCATCACGCCGCGCTGATTGACCGCAGCACCCTTGAGCGTTGGCTCAATGATGGCGCACATGCTCTTCGCAGCCTGTTTGCGCTGGCGCAGCAATACCGTTACTCCGGCGCAACGCGTGATGATTTTGCTGCTAATAATGCCGCAGCGCGAGCAGCCACAGAGAAATTCGGACCGCTTCCTCAGGACGTTCTGGATGGCACTCGCCGGTCTCGTTTTGCGCCGCCTATTCCCCGCCTCGATCAGTTGCGCGCCCAAGCCGATGCCAGGGTCAACGAAGAAGACCCTGTTACTGACGTTGAGGGTGCCAGCGAATTATCAGGGGAGAATGCGCCAATATGAACTCGAAATTTTCACCTCTGGAACAGGCTGACTTCCAACGTCTGGAACATGCTGCCTATCTAAAAGGCCTTTTAAAACCCTTTAAGGGTAAAGGGGAGATGGTAGTCTGGGCCAGCAAGTGCTTTCACTTGCGCGACGATTTGATCCGTTTGGCAGAACGTCGGGTATTGGAGCAGTGGGACCGGATTCCCTTCAACCTGCTATCCCTTCAACTTGCCCAGCAAAGGACTGGCGCAGGCACGACCTTTCTGCGCTGGCGCAATCTGGACAGGTCTCGTATGGGGGTCGCTATCTGGGAAGAGCTGTTACAGAACACCTCACCGAGCACCCAGCGATCGCTACTGAATGAGCTGTATGCCTTCGAACAGCAGCGCATCGTGGTGAATATGCAAGTCAGCCTGACCCATACCCTTGCTCGTCAGGCAGAGGAATGCGCCAACAAACTGGCCCATGCCGACAAGGTCTATCAACGATGTATCTGCACCATCAACCCGAAGGAGACACACACATGAGTACGTTTTTTCGCGGTGAGGGTAACATTGGCTCTGCGCCAGAATTTAGCGAATATCCCAACGGTAACGAGGAACCGCGCAGGGTCTTACGCCTGAATGTCTATTTCGACAACCCGGTACCGGTCAAGGATGGCTACGCGGACCGGGGCGGATTCTGGCGCCCCGTCGACTGGTGGCACAAGGATGCCGAAGATTGGTCGCAGTTGTTTCAAAAGGGTATGCGCGTGGTTGTGGTTGGACGGGAGGAACGGGACGACTGGACAGATGACAGCGGTCAGCCTCGCACCACTTACCGCATCAATGCCCGCAGCGTCAGCATTCTTCCCTATCGAATTGAGGCAGTGACGGTAAGCCCTAAAACGGTTGAGGATCCTCCATCGGACGCATCATAATCGGACGCAGGGAGTGGTTGTTCTGAAACATGACCACTCTCGTTTAATGATTTTTGTGATTCAGTCCAGCCCCCCAAGCCTAATTCTCTCGAGCGTATCTCCCGTAATCCTGTTGATGTCGCGGGGATCAGATCACCAGCTTCGTCGACGCCTAATTGGCGTAGTACAGATCATTCGCCGCATGCTGGCTGGTTCGGACGAAGACCGACATGTGCCGCCAATATTGTCGATCACGAGGTAATTTTTCCTCCGCGTGCTCAGCGTAGCCACACACTCCCTGACGCATATACCGAAAATACGGTGGCCAGCAGCCTCCGGTTTTCTGCTGTCACATAAGCATAGCATCGGCAGACTGGTACGCATCACATTATCAGACTGCAAGGTGTCCGTATGCGCATTTTTCTGTGCGAAAAACCATCACAGGGTAAGGATATTGCCCGGGTGCTGGGTGCAAAGCAACGCGGGAATGGTTGCTACAGGGGGGCTGGAATTGCGGTCACGTGGTGCATCGGACATCTGGTCGAAGCCGCACCTCCAGAGGCCTATGGCGACCAGTTCAAGCGCTGGAATATTGAGCAGCTTCCGATTATTCCCCAGCAATGGCGTGTCGAGGTCAAATCCAAAACTGCCAGTCAGTTCAAATCGGTTAAACAGCTTCTTGGTGAGGCATCCGAGCTGATCATTGCGACAGATGCCGACCGCGAAGGCGAAATGATCGCCCGGGAAATTATCGAACTGTGCGGCTACCGCGGCCCGATCCAACGCCTCTGGCTGTCGGCGCTCAACGACGCCTCTATCCGGAAAGCGCTGGGCGAACTGCGATCCTCGGCCGAGACCCTGCCGATGTACCACTCGGCGCTTGCGCGTTCGCGGGCCGACTGGCTTGTGGGCATGAATCTCAGCCGGTTGTTCACGGTGCTGGGGCGGCAGGCTGGCTACGACGGAGTACTGTCCGTCGGACGCGTCCAGACCCCGACACTCAAACTGGTCGTAGACCGTGACCGCGGAATCGCCGCCTTCGTGTCCGTACCGTACTGGGCTGTCGAGGTGTCCCTGTCCGCTGGCGACCAGGCTTTCACTGCGCAGTGGGTGCCGCCCGCATCCTGCACCGACGATGCGGGCCGGTGCCTGCAGAAGCCGGTGGCACAGCAGGTGGTACAGCAGATACGTATCAACGGGATCGTCCAGGTTGTCTCAGTCGAGACAGAGCGTGTACGGGAAGGCCCGCCGCTGCTGTTCGACCTGGGCACCTTGCAGGAAGTGTGCTCCAGGCAGTTTGGGCTGGACGTGCAGGAAACCCTGGAGATTGCCCAGGCCCTGTACGAGACGCACAAAGCCACGACGTACCCGCGTTCGGATTCCGGCTACTTGCCGGAGAACATGTTTGCCGAAGTCCCCACGGTACTCGACAGCCTGCTCAAGACCGATCCCATGCTGCGTCCAATGATGGGCCAGTTCGACCACAGCCAGCGCTCGCGGGTCTGGAATGACGGCAAGGTCACGGCGCACCACGGCATCATCCCAACACTTGAACCGACAAGCCTCTCAGCCATGAGCGAGAAGGAACTGGCAGTGTACAAACTCATCCGGGCTCACTATCTTGCGCAGTTTCTGCCGAACCACGAGTTTGACCGCACCGTGGCGAACCTTTCCTGCGGCCAGCACGCACTGTCTGCCAGGGGAAAACAGATCGTCGTCTCCGGCTGGCGCACGATCTTGGCCGAGCCACAGAGCGAGGAAGAAAACGACGCCTCACCGCGCAGCCAGGTACTGCCCGCATTATACGACGACCTGGTATGCCAGGTGGCTAGTGTAGATTTGAAGACACTCAAAACGCTGCCACCCCGGCCCTATACGCAGGGCGAACTCGTCAAGGCAATGAAGAGCGTCGCCAGACTGGTCTCGGAGCCACGACTGAAACAGAAGCTCAGGGAGACAACCGGCATCGGCACCGAAGCGACGCGCGCCAGCATTATCAGCGGCCTGCTTGCACGCGGCTACCTGCTCAGGAAAGGCCGGGCAATCCGCGCATCGGACACCGCTTTCACGGTGTTCGACACCGTGCCTGAGGCGATTGCAAACCCTGGCACTACGGCAGTCTGGGAACAGGCGCTGGACATGATTGAAGCAGGCCAACTCACACTCGACACGTTCATCGAGAAACAGTCCGCCTGGATCGCGCAACTTGTACAACAATACCGCAGCGTATCCTTATCCATTCGGCTCCCCCAGGGGCCATCATGCCCCGAATGCGGATCACCGATGCGCCAGCGCCCGGGTAAGAACGGACCATTCTGGTCCTGTACCCGTTACCCGGAATGCCGGGGCACGCTGTCGGTCAAGTCCGGCCCGACCTGACTCAGTACGTCGCGTAAGCGTCGCGTCCATACAAAGGCATCCTGATATGCCCGTTCTCCGTTGCCATATCGGCCTCCCAGAGGCGGCCTGGTTTTCCTCCCGCAGTCATGCGTGGACCCAGCGTGCTAACCCTTCTGCAAATGCGCGCGCGCCACACCATGCCAGTTCTGGCAACCAGGCGAGAAGGATATTTATCCCTGAGTCGCGCCGTCGATTCCCCTGACGTTCTGATGCTTCCGTCTTTTGCGAAGGGTCCCCTGCTGTCTGGCCAGCCAGAGCAAGCCATCAGGAGACCTTTCGGGGACGACGGTATTCATTGCCGTGCCCGACGGCGAAAAACCGGGCTCCCTTTGTGTGTGGATGCACGCCAGAGGTTATCGGCCACAGCCACGAAAACGGCCGGGTGCGATTGCTGGGACAGCGAACGGTTTTGACGACGACCGCATCCTGAAACAGCCCACGGGTGGTTTCCTCCTCCCGAGCCGAAGGCCTGCAGGCCTTCGGCTACTTCTTCTACATGTCGAGAATTCCGGGCAGTTAACAGGAGATCGAAACTATGTCTTTGCCACCTAATCCCTCTTCGAAGGTGCCACTGCAGTACGGTAGCGTCTGTAGGGGGTATTGAAGCCGCCTGCAGCAACACCTCTCTTAGTGGAAGAAAACCATAGCGCTTTGTTGGGCGACGGATAGCTCGTCCGGCGTCATTCTTGCCCCGGTTTCGCTGATTCGTCAGCCCCAGCCAGCAGCCAGGGTTCCAGGCTGCCGTGGGTATCCACCCACGCTCCCACCAGTCCGCATCGCATCGCCCAGGCGGACACTGCCTTCACAGGCACCGATGTCTCTTTCTCCAATCACGGAAGGAACGCCCCGCCCCGCAGGGCCGCCGCGTTACCTTTCCCTGTAGCTCACAAGGAATGCTTATGAAAACCACCATCAAGCAAGACCGCATCGCCCTCAAGAACCTCAAGGTCGCCGAGTTCGCCAGCGAAGAAACGCTGTGCTTCACTGCCACCGTGCTGTTCGACGGCTCAGCCATTGCAGAAGCCAGTAATGGCGGCTACGGCGGCCCCACCGACGTCAGCCCACTCCAGGGCAAGGCCGCACTGCTGGCCGAAGCTGAAGCGTTTGCCAGGAGCCTGCCCCCCGACAGACTGGAAAGCAGTGCCTCCGGCGATGCCGATGCACCATTCATCATCGACGTCACTCTCGACTATCTGGTCGACCTCCTGGCCACCGCACAGCATGCCGATCGCAAGCTGCGTACCGCGTATTCCCGTGACATCAACAACAAGGTGCTGTTCATCAAGGACGGCAAGCTGCTGTTCCTTAAACGCGTCAAGCTCAAGACCATCGCCGACCGCACCACCTACTTCGCGAAGCTACGCGAGCAGCAGAAGCAACCCATCGTCATCCTGGCCGAGCTACCGCCGGATGAGGCTTTCGCCTTGTGGAAGCAGCACGTCCTGGGCAGCAAATAATCCCTGACCACCCTGCCGCCTTGTGCGGTCCTGATCCAGAAGGAGCAAACTGCATGGACTCCCAACCGTTGCACTTGAAAAGTGTAAGGTCAGGCCTTACACTCTGGCTATCGTGATCCGATCTTTCCGCCACAAGGGGCTTCGGGCGCTGCACCAGCGTGGGGACACATCTGGCGTTCACGCCGGTCATGTTCCCCGCCTGCGGCGTCTGCTGGCATCCCTGGACGTGGCGCAGATCCCAAGCGACCTGGACCGGCCCGGCAACCGGCTGCATCCCCTCAAGGGGAAGCTCGCCGGTTTCTGGTCGGTTAGTGTGTCAGGCAACTGGCGCGTCATCTTCCGGTTCGACGGCTCCGACGTGGAGCTGATCGATTACCTGGACTATCACTGAGCAGGAGGTCGATATGGCTATGCACAATCCTCCCCATCCGGGTGAAGCGTTGCGCGAGGACGTGCTGCCCGCGATCAACATGACGGTGGCGGGCCTGGCCCGGCACATCGGTTACTCGCGAGGGCAGCTCTCTACCGTGCTGAACGGGCACGCAGCGATCAGCGCAGATCTTGCCCACCGGCTTGAGTTGGCCGGACTGGGCAGCGCGCGGCAATATCTCGCCGAGCAGGCGGCTTATGACCTGTGGCAGGCCGAGCACAGAGAACACCCGCCGATCACACGCCTGCAGTTCGCCTGATCTCCGTTTTTCCAGGCACACCAGCAGCCCCGCATTTGCGGGGCTTTTTCATGCGCGCAGCATCAATCGGGCAGCGCAGGATTACCATTTTTTGCTGACTCTGCCACAGCAGCGCAAGAAGCTGACTGCATGTGTTGCTGACATTGTCAGCGCCATGCCTGCAGCCGGGGTCCTGAGGCTGCCGCAGTTTTACCGCGCGACCCTCCAGTCCGCAACGCATCGAGTCCGCGGACGCGCACCAGCCCAGGTGTCGATGCCTTTTTCCCCAACAGAAACGACGACGCAGCACATCTCGCGCTGCCTTCCTTTTATCTGCAAAGGAGATCTCCCATGGCCCTTTCCCCCTCATCTGAGAATCCCATCATAGATAGTCCATCCAATCCTTTCGCACGCGGGTATTACGGTTTCGAGATCTGGCGCACCGTCGTTATCAGCTACGACGATCGCCATCCCCAGACTTTCCTGCCGCTACACCCATCGCAGGCACACCTGGCCAATGAACAGGTGGCCCACCGTGCATGCATCTTCAACGAGGAGTTCGCGCTGATCACGGAAGACCAAATCGTGCCAGCCGAACTCGATGCGCTCTGCTTCGGCAGTGGCTCCATACAGGCGGTGGTCCACAGCATCTACGGCAGGGTCCCCGAAGACGGCCTCATCCACATTGGCGACAGCTACTCGCTGGAGACCGCGCAGGCGATAGTGCGCAATCTGCAATTCGAGACGGGCTTTTACAGTCGCGCCTGGGAGATCAGCAGCGCTCACCTCACTCAAAAGGGCAGCAACTGCCTGATGGAATGGGCGGACATCAACATGCCGACCGACTTACTGTTCATCGCGTTTCATATGCCGTACAGCCCGGCAATCGGCGTCAAGCTGCTCTCCACTCCCTGGACGGATACCCATCTGCAGGATGTGGAAGGCATCACCGCCGAGGAACTGCGACAAACGTTCCACGACAAGGGCATGCCTGAATGCCTGGTTAATGCCTTGTCTCTGGCCGGCCGGGCGGACGTGCGGTTGCTGATCTTCGATGCCGATGCTGCCGTGCTCGACGGCCTGCCGCTTTACGACGACTGGGCCTGACGGCCCGATTCACTTCATTGTCAACGTTGCGGGCTGCCACACCCGCAAAGGTGAGTAGCCCGCTCCTGTTACAGGAGACTCATCATGCTTCATAAGAACGTGAACTTGCACACCTTGCTGCTGCAACTCACAAACATCGTCCGTGACCTGTGCCAGCACCAAATCGACAGGAGCAGACTGCCCGACAACCTCAACCTCGATGCCATCGTCAATGGTCTGATGGGCGAGCACGGCCTTGAGCCGGACTTCGACCAGCAGTTTGGGGCCTGCATCAACGCCATGAGCCAGGATGATGCCGTGGGACACACACTGGTACTCCAGCGCCACGACGCCGAACTGCGCATGCACGAGATCGCCCCCCTCAGCCTGCTTGATACCGACATCGACCGCTACGAGATGATTTTGTTCGATGGCGGCAACAGCCACGGCGACCGCTGGAAGCATGTGTTCTTCCCCGCGCAGCGGGCGCATTGCTTCGTGTACGAAAACCTCTGATCAACCCGCAGCCCCCGGACACCCGGGGGCCTTTTCCTGTCCGCGCTGAATCAATGCGGGAACGCCGGGATATGATTTGTTCCGCGCGCCGTCGTGTTGCCCCGGCCATGCTGGCCCCATGTCAGCTGGTGTAACCAGCAGCATCCCAGGCAGTCCAGACCTTCGAGACTGCGGTGTTTCGGCACTGGTCATCCTCATCGCCGGACGCATCCCGCGTCCATTCACCTCACCGCAAGGGACCCATCCCTTACGGGCTGGAAGTCCCTTGTTTTATTTCCAGGAGAACTTCCATGAACCGTTCCATCATCGAGAGCCAAATATCCTCGCTCGTTTCGGCCTACGTTCCACGCAACGTCCGTTCGTTCAAGTACCGCATCTTCGACGGTCTGCCGCAGCCGAACATGCTCGGTTTCTGTATGGACCCCACCCCCTTCGATGGCAAAGTCATCGCCAGGACCGACGATGCGATCATCCTCAAGACCGGCCGTGCCGAATTCGCTGTGCTCGATCAGCAACTGGTCACCGCCACGCCCGACGAGGGCGCTCACGTGCATGTCAGCCCCTATGCACGGCGCCGTTTCGACGGATTACGCGCGGACACGCCGGAGGAGCGAACTGAGTATTCGTCGGATGGCAAGCCCTACACCATCAAGACGCACATCCTCGGTTCAGCACCGGCCAAACTGCCCATCCCCGAGCCGAAATGCCCGGAACTGCACGACCTCATCCGGCAACTGGAAGAACTGCCGGCGCCTGATCGCTTCCGCAAGATAACGCATCTGCTGGTCGATGCCGGAGCGAAGGACTTCACCTGGGTCGATCCGACGCCGGACAAAATCATCGAAACGCCGCCTGCGATCAGCTTCTCCGTCTCAACAGCAAAGTTCGTGGGCCGGGTCACCGTGCTCTATGACCGAGCTGGCGACGTATACGTGATCGAGCTACGCCAGGGCGACGAGCTGGTCGAGCGCATCGACGAGGTGTATTTCGACAGCCTCGGCGAAGTGCTCGAACGCCTCATCGACGACGGGCGCTGGCGCCTGATCGACGTGAACGTGATCGACGCCAGACCCGCCCGCAGACGCCAGGCGTTGCTGGAGTGACGTTCATGGCAAGCGACTCCTGGGTAGTGTATTCGCCCAACGAGTCGGCCATCAGTGGCAGCACGGGCTTCTGGTCCAACAAGTTCGGTTGGGTCCCGCTCGATCAGGCGACATGTTTCACAGCCGATAAGGCCCGTGACGCAGTGCTGCCGATATCGGTCGGCCACGACGCGCGGCTCGTTCCCCGGCGTGAGGCCCAACAGTTCTACAGCTGACCTCAAGACTTCCAGCCCCGGCTTTCCATCAACCGGTCATGTACCGCAGCGGCTCTCCATCCAGAGGGTTGGGGAGCTTTCACTATTCCACACAGGAGATTCCGTCCATGTCACTACGTTTCAAAGGTGCCGACTTACGCCCTGTGCTCACCGAAGCCAAGGCGAACAAATGCCGCGTCGTCCTGGTAAAGGACCACGGCGTCTACTTCCTTGCCGAGCGTGGTGAGCGAACGCCAGAGGGGCGTCAGAAGCTGCTGGCCTATGCCATCGGCTGCAACCCTGACATCGACCCGTTCGATGACTGGTGGGAACTCGCCCAAGCCGAGTTGGGAGGGGACGATTTCGCAGAACGTTTCGAACTGCAGGACAGCGTGTTCGCACGCATCCTGAGCAGCGAGGACGATCTCAAACTATCCGCCACGCCGACACAACTGTTCCTGCAAGCCGTTTCACCCACTCAGAGCGACGACTGAACGACGAACCGATCGCGCTGCTCACAGTCGCGACGTTTCATTCACCCGCCGGAGTCCTGTCCCAGCGAGGGAGGACTCCGGTTTCTTACTGGAGATATCCATCATGCCAGCAATTACCTGCAGCACATCCTCACAACCTATCGGCGATAACGGTCTCGCGTTTGATGAAACCGCGTGGCGGGCCGTCTGCGAAAAGATCGCCGTACAAGCCAGCAACGGCTGCGGACTGTCTCACGACTTTTACGTCGAACGCTTCAGTTCGGAGATTGAACGACACATCGATCGACTGCCCGAAAACCAACGGGCACAAGCTCTGCAGATCGCGCAGGACTGGGATTACACAACATCTGCCGAGAGGCAGGAAACCCACGACTGGAATGCCGAGCACGGCTACTGCACGCACGGAATCGAGCTGGGTTGTTGCCCTGCCGGTTGCGGTTCATAACAACACACTGCTCCAACCAAGCCCCCTTGATGGGGGCTATTTTTCGTGTGGAGTTCCGCACGGCCTGTCTGGCGCACCTTCCCGATCGAAAGGCCTGGATGCCGGCAGCATGCGAGATGTGTCCCACGAAGATGTCCGCACGCAAGCCCCCACTCAAGTGCGCTGACCGAACAATAGGGCTACGAACCAGTACCGATTCCGAATAGCTGGCCGGCGCAGCGGATGCCACTCTACCGCCATGCTGCGCTGACCTCGGTCAGCAACATGCCCAGGTAGCCACGATCTTCAAGGCTACGTCGCGGTTCCGTCCGCGTGATCGCACCAGTTCGCACTCGGCATCCAAGCGCGAACGACCGTCGAGCAATCAGCGGTGATGCCACCCTAGTTGTTGCCGGATCTCACGATCTATCAACCCGCGCGGGGGTTACACACTTCCCGAACGGGGTCGGTGTGTCTCCGCATTCTTGTCCTCAAGTCTGGAGATTCACCATGACCACTTCCACCGAAAAGTCCTTTTTCGACCTGCACATCACCGGCCTCGGCTATCTCAATCGCATCCGCGAAGTAAAGCCGAAGAAAGGTGATCCCTTCCTGGCCTGCGATATCGCTGCGCTCAATGGTCCGAGCGACGATGTCTCGTATGTGCGCTTCGATACGCGCGTTTCAGGCACAGATGCCCAGCACCTGGTGCGTCGCTGCATCGATGCCGTCGAGGCGGAAAAGAAAGTGATGATCGGGTTCCGTATGGGCGACCTGTGGGCCGACACTTTCACCTATTCAAAGGGGAAGCGTACCGGTGAACAGGGCGTCAGCCTGAAGGCCCGCCTGCTGTTTATCAGTTGGATAAAGGTCGATGGCGTCCTGAAGTACAAGGCCGAAACCAAGCCGGTCAAGTCCGAACAGGATGTTGCGGAGCAATCCGCTGCACCGGCTCCTGTTCCTCAGGAAGAGCCGGCTCCGGAACTATCAGAGTCGGTTGCCGAACCTGCAGACGAAGCCGCTGATGCACAAGCACCAGCACTGTCCGAGTCGTTCTGATCCGCAAGGCCCCCTCACCGGGGGCTTGTTCTTTTCATCAACCGAGCATCGCTGACACGGTGTTGTCCGAAAGGCCCGGTTGGCCATCAAGACCATCCGCGGCAGGAACGGCGACTTCAATGTCGACCGCCTGACAACCAGCATTAGCGAGTTCGTCATCAAGAATGTCGAACTGAGCCAGTATGACGAAGGCAAATATGACGGTGATTGCGTTATCACCGAAATTCGTCCCTCAATCTACAAAACCAGTGGATGGATGGTCATCGAAATCCGCGCCCACCTGGTCGGGATGACCCTCTCGAACATCGAACGACTGAACAAGGACGAAACCTAACCGCACCAACAGCGGCTGTACCTTGCTGCAGAGCTATCTCAACGAGTGGGGCGACAAGTCGATGGTTGAATCTGTTCATCCCTTTTACTCCAGCTGCCCTCTCAGCTATCTGGAACGTGCATCCACTTAATCGCCGAAATGGCGAGCGGGTGTACGGTAGTACTACGATCACAGGCACATAGCGCGTTCGGCATCTGCCATTCCAGCCCCCTGAAATTCCTGTCCACCAGTCTTCTGACTGTCCCTGCATTGCAGATTTTCAACGCATGCGTGCGCGTCTGACGTTGTGCCAGCCGTCGATGTCGCTTGCCCAATCCTCAAGGAGATAGACATGCAACTCGCATCTCGTTTCGCATCACGTACCCCGGTACTGCGTACAGATCATCCGCTGTCGGATGACCAGATTATCGCAGTCGCTCCCTCCATTTTCGCGGATACACCGCATGAAAGCCGCTCCGAACGGTACAGCTATATACCAACCTCCGCCGTGCTGGCTAAACTACGCAATGAAGGGTTCGAGCCCTTCATGGTGTGCCAGACCCGTGTGCGTCATGAAGATCGTCGCGACTTCACGAAACACATGCTCCGCCTTCGCCATGCAAGCCAGATCAACAGCAAAGAGGCGAATGAAATCATCTTGCTCAATTCGCATGATGGCACCAGCAGCTATCAAATGCTGGCTGGCATGTTCCGTTTATGTCCCGCAGGACATAAACGGAACTATGTGCAGTAAAGAACTATGTCCTGATATTTTTCAATCTTCTGATTTTGTTTAATTTAAAACTTATTTTTGTATGTATAGAAAAGGCTTTACTGACGCACTAGCTAGATATTTGCATGCAACTGACCGCTCATACGCAATTTGCTTAATCAACAGTTTGCAAATTACTAGATCGCTTTCAGTAAGGTCTGAGGGGTGAAAAGAGTCATCAAGTTCGTGCTCATTTTTATAAAGTGAGGAGCCGGCGTTATACTTTAAGAGCTCTAGGGCAACAAGGGATCGAGAGGTATCTAAATCTGTAATGAAGATTCGAAGATTATGGTATGCAGTTCTGGAAAGCATCAAGACACTTCAGTAGGAGACGGCTTATCCTCGTGGTTATGTCTTTGTGAGAGTCATTATAACGTCTTCCGTTTTCTTTGCAGCCCACAGGTGTTTTCTTCCCACAATGATGAGAACCATGGGGACGGAAGCAGTCAAATACATTCGCCAGCTTTGTCTGTCACGCGATGATGGCTGCGGGTAATCTTCTGGGTGTGTATGCCACTCTCCAAGATATTGCAGTGTGCCTGAAGAGTTACGAAAAGCATCATTCACTACTGCCTGATGGTGCGTTCCGCAACGATCCACAGACGAGCGGCTTTGCAGGTCCCCCTCTCCTGGCTCAGAAATGGTATGGATTACCAGATGAGCACCACGACGTTCGCCGATTAGAACTCCCGCCGCCTCATGACTGTCTGGAGTCAACTGGCGAAAAGAAAGCAGCCGGCTCAGCACATTGGAAGTGATAACCACAAGGTGGCCACTGGCGTCCTCAAAAGTAAGTTCGTTAATGGCCATGGCATATTCCACACCGAGGATGAGCCGGTAAAAGTTGTTGTTTTCTAGTCCGCCCACATTCAAGCATATGTTCGCTGTATGTCCAGCGCCTCGCAGGTTCAAGAGTGGTCAGAACAGCTTCCTGCATCATTCCCGCTGTCATGATGCTAACAGCGGCGTCATAGGGGGTGTAAGTACTACCGCAGCTTATGTGCCGTTCGCCTTTCATGTCTAAGTCCTTAAATCTCAGGTCAATGCCGTTTTTATAGAAAGCCTCGTCTGCGAAAAGGCATCCATAGCAACAGCTACCGTCATCAACAATGACCTTTGATGCTCGCCCATTACCATCATTAAAGCCATGGACCAGAATGGGGCGATCAGCTGGTTTCAGCGTCCTCGCCACCCAGGCAAGACGTCCAGAGACAGGCGGTCTCCCTGTGGCGTCAATCACGATATCGTAGAGCTTAAGCTGGCTCTCATTGATGGGAAAACGTATAGGAAATGCTTCAATATTCTGAGCAAGGTGTGAGGACGATGTCAGCGTCAGGACGAGCGCTTCAGCTTTGTTCCTGCCCACGTCGGACGTTGTGAGTGCATGTCGGCCAAAGTTCGCGGGCTTAAATTGGTCGCTGTCAAAGAGGTGAAATTTCTTCTCTCCGCAACCAGCACCGGAACGCAGTAACAGACCAGCAAGGTAGCCGCCGATCGTCCCGCAGCCAATAAGCGCAATATTCTTGGTGCTCAGGTCACCTGGCTCTGTTCCCCGACGATTTCGACTGAGAATCGACTGTCTATCGGCCTTCACTACCCCCACGCGATAGAATTTTCGAACCGCATGTTTTGAAGATAATGTGTTGGCAAGGTGGCTGAAATTAACGCGGCTTGCTTTGCCTTTCCTACGGCTTTTGGGCGACTGATATGAGTTCAGAGCTAGGGCAGCCAGATCAAGTTCAACCCAAAATCCGACCATATCCTGATTAATAACATCCAGCAGTATCAGATGTCGTTTTACTGGGTGCTTAATAAAGTGCTCAATAAGATGTAACCAAGCTACGTTATCAACTTCGGCAAGCCAGCTTAGAACAGCCCTGAAATTTTCGGGGGGCCAAGTTACACCAGCCAGCCGTGTAGGTCTGATTTCTATTTTGCGAGAGAGTGTCCCTCGCGCATCTTGAAGAACTAAATTTCTCTGGGTCAGCCAAGCATCGCGTTCGGGAAGATTTTCATCATCACAGACAACTAACTCATCATTCTCATCTGCATGCACACTTTTCGTGGTGCAAGTGAAGCAATTTAGTTCTTTCAGTCGCATGGTATCTGACAGCAGATAAGCAGTGTACTTGGGTAACCAATAGGAAGAAAACTCCCCCTCCATCTCAGCATTAACAGCCGTGTTTGCTCCGACAGCACTAACTGAATTTTTAAGGGTTAAACCTATCTGGTGGTCAACACTTCTGAAAATCCCCAGTAGGTCATTTGCATCCCAGTTAGCCTCCATCTCTTCTACATAGCAGAGGTGCCAGCCCATATTGACATGAGGTAATAACCGTCCGTTGAATTGCTCAGGTGCCTGCAAAATAAAAGCAGCAGGGAGCCTTGTATAAGGATCATCTGTAAGTGCAAGGGCAACCCTGAAAGCACCCGCAACCGTGGGGTACTCTTTGACATAGAATCCCGCGTCATTGTTCAGAAGAACCAGCGGAGAGTCCTGGGGAATATATCGGGCGTTGGTATAAACATAACCGCAGCCCAGTAAAATCTGATGCCTTTGGCGAATCAAATCCATGCTGTTAACCACTGATCATTGTCTGGCTAATAGCTACGGGTTTCAGAGCTTGAGTGGGTTCTTCTTTGTAGGCTGGGCCCGTTCTCTTCATGTCAATGAGATTGCAGTCTGTCACGCGTTTGCCGAAGGCTTTATTAAGAGCTTCCAAAGCATTTTCCTTTGTCGCGGCAGCATCTGCTTCAGCTAGAATCTCATTTAACTCTTTGAGCTTGCTCACTACCTCTCGTTCCCATTCGCCATGTTCATTTGCTGGCGGAAAAAGCGGTTTCAGATCTGTATGGTCCGGGCTATCAACGCCGTCGCTGAATTCTGAGGGCAGATGTTTGGCAATCAGTTTAATGGTTTCCCCGAGATCACTGCTGTCATGAGGATGCTTATTTAGGATGTTCAACGTGGCGGCCATGAGAGATATGGACGACGGCCCCTTAATTTTCCACTGAGCATCACGCCAAGCTTTCATATAACGGCAGACTTTCTTTAGGTGCCAGCCGTTAAGGCGGCAACTGTCAAGAAACCAGTCTTCAACGATTTTGGGATCGCTTTTGGCCCATTTTTGTTCACCTTCTCTTAATGCGAGGTTCACGGAGGTGGAGTCCAGTTCATATTTATCCCTGTTCTGCATCCATGCATCAGCTCGGGCATCATTTGAATCAAAGGTCATCTGCCTGAATGATTCCAGCGCTACTTCTTTTTGCAGGAATTGCTCTTCAGGGATAGCGTACATTGGAACATCAATGTGAGTGTTTTTTCCAGGGATACGGATCCGGGCACAGGTCCGCTTTGCCTCAAAAGACCAGCCGGGATTTTCAGCGACAAGAGATTTAAGTGACGTGTCAACAAGCAGAAGTAGAAGGCGGTGACCAATCACCGGTTTTTCATCAAAGAGGGCCATGGGCAGATAAGTCCCGTCATCAATGTCCATTTCCTGAGGCGGTGTACTGTAAGGACTGTTGAGGGTGTCATACTGAAAACTTCCCTGAGTCCAAAACCGTGGTGTCAGCCGTAAAAAAGCCTCGCGGGCTTGTTCGCTGAGCCCTTGAATGAGTTGTGCCAACTCGTCCTGCGCCTCTGGTGAAAGGTGCCTGAAATGGGTACCTACAACTTTTTGCCTAATGCTCCATTCAGAAGTATTTCCTTCATCTGCCAGTTTTTTGGCCTCCTCAAAAACGTCTCTTGTTCGTGATCTGATCAGTTTACGAAGTGCCTTGAGAGCATCGAATTCTTTATCACTCAGCTTCAGCTTGCTGATCAAACCGTCAGTTCTGTTGGTATAATAACGGTGAAAATTCCAACTCATGATGTTTTACTCCTTGGTAGCCATAACCTTACGAATGAACGGGGCTGCGGGCGTCATGAAAAAAGCCCTGAGCTGGGTATTTTTGGTAAATTCATCTGTGGCAAGTTGTTTACCTCGGCTAGCGAGATTACGCAGGCTGCTCTCGCTGGCGTTATCTAGGGTAATGTCTGAAGCTGCCTCATTGGGAATTTTATCATCCAGATAAACGTAGTTATCCATTGCGCCTTTACGCCGGAGTTCTCGCTGAAGTATCGCTCTGTGCAGAAGCTGATTTGCCGTCATTGTTGTCAGTACAAGTCGTTCGCCTGCGCCCCATAAACCGGCATAGCCGTTATTTTTTTTGGACGCCAGTACAGCGGGGCTGACAGTATATTCTTCACCGAGCGTACCAATGTTCAGTATGCTGATATTGCTGATGTCAGCTCCCGGAAAATCCGACTGCATATCATTGATGACTTCGTACATGCCTATTAAGCTAGGATTGTTGGCGATCAGGCCGCCATCGGCAAAATATGCATCCAGTTCATCACAATAATGGGGAGCAAAGTATGAGGGAGCAGCGGAGGTAGCCATAGCAGCATCCAGCAATGTGAGGCGTCCATCACGGTTAAATTCCGGATTATGGGGCGTCTTGAAAAACTGCGGCTTGCCTGTAGAAAGATTAACGGCCGGTATCATTACTCGGCGTTGCAGGTCATTAAAAGTAGTGGTTTTACCAACCATACTTTCGACCGTCTCTGCGAGTGGATTTGAGTCATAGAGAGGTTGCCTAAGTAGGCGAAGGGTTCTGCGTGATTTCGGGAATAACCACGGAGACTTTTGCGCTGGGAAAATAATTGGAGCCTGCTTTCGGAATACTCCCTCCAGCTGACGTGCCGTTTTTCCTGATGCTAGACCTAGGGCCAGAATACCACCAATAGAGGTGCCTGTTATCAGGTCAAAGTAATCGCCAGCATTTACATTGGTACTGCCCGTCGTCTGTTCAATTATCCGCTCGATTTCAGCAAGAACATTGATGGTGAAAAGTCCTCTTGCTCCGCCACCATTGAGACTGAGGATTTTAATCTTGTCGCTTTCCACCTGCTCTGACATGTTAACTCCCGGCTGTAGTAGTTAAATATTTATCTGGGGGATGGGTATAGAATTTTCAAGTGGGCATCTGTTTAAAATAAGAAAAATCTACTTGTTTTGTGTTTCTGACCATTACAGTAACGATAATGCCATCATGTTTCAGTTTTTTCGAAGCATATGTATCACCTTGAGCACAATACTTGTGGACGACTAAAAGATAGTTAATTGAGGTGAAAACGCGAAAAATTCACCGTGAGTGAAATAATTTGTTATTTCAATGCTTATGTGGTGTAATGAATTTGGCTAGGCGTATCGCCTAGGTTTGGTCTTTAAAGGGTTGCTCTTCCCGTAAAAGCGAAAGGTCGGTGCAAATTGCCTGCGTAATCAGGTCACTCCTTCATCCAGAGTTGGGGATTTTGAGACAAGGCAGGTGGTAGTAACAATCTGTCGCGAGGATTCGTTATTCGGTCATATGTATCTAATCGGCTGCCACATAGTTGGCGGGCAATTAGCTGCGATGGATAGACTATTTAACGGGGCTTCTAAGTCGCGAAAACTGGTGTTGGGCTTGTGCATCGAGTTGGCTCCTTTCGGCTAATCGCCTTGTTACGGGGCTTCGGCGTTGTGCCGGTAAAGGAGAGCTATATGAATAACCAAACTTTAAAGAACAGCATCGCTACGCTTCAATCATTACGCGATGCACATTACAGCCAACTCGATGCTAGTGCTCTGGCAGAACTGGATGAAGTATTGCTTCAATTACGCAAACTTCCTAAAGATCCAGAGGTGCAAAAAAGCTCGCACGGTGAACTCGTGTTTAGGGTTTTTCGCATCATAGATATCATTTTACGTTTAGTTAGTAACATTAGTGACTGGATGAAATAGTGATTATGAGCCAAGACACAGCAAGCCCAATATTTTGTTACTGGAGTATTACGTATGAATGTTGGACAAGCGATCAAACTTTGTCGCACCCGTAGAGGGTTCTCTCAAACAGAACTTGCACAGTATGCTGACTGTTCTGTCTCATATCTGTCTATGTTGGAAAACAACAAGCGCGATCCAACACTTTCTACCATGACTAAAATTGCTCATGCTCTCCATGTCCCAGTTAGCATAATTTTCTTTTTAGGGGCCGAACGCGGTGATCTTGAGGGTATCGATAAATCCCTTCAAGGAGAGCTGGCACGCACTGCGCTGGGGTTACTAAATGAATCAATCGACGATCCTGCCGCATTATAAACGCCAACGAATAGGTTCGTTAGAAGCGCTTCAAGCCGCTTTAGGTGTTTCTGTTGAACAACTTCAAGCGCTTGCTGAGCGTGCAGATAACTTGTATAGGGTGGCAAAGTCAGTTATCAAGCCTGATGGCAGCACACGCCATACATATGACGCCTTTAAGCCCTTAAAAGATATTCATCGAAAAATAAAAACCCATATTCTAGATCATGTAGCTTATCCTTCCTATCTTACGGGAAGCATAAAAGGTTGTGATTATAAGGTGAATGCTGAGATTCATACCCAAGCTAAAATAGTTATTAGCGAAGATATTACTGCATTTTTCCCATCAACTACCTATAAAAAAGTTTTTAAAATCTGGCGTGGTTTTTTCGGTTTTAGTAGTGATGTCGCGCGATGCCTGACCCTACTAACAACCCGAAAAAGTGAACTCCCTCAGGGTGCAATAACCAGTTCATTTCTTGCGAATCTTGTTTTCTGGCAGTCTGAGCCTTTTCTCTACAACCAATTATCCATGCGTCATCTTAAGTACTCACGCTATGTAGATGATATTGTAGTATCGTCAAAATCATTTCTTGATAATGTAGAAAAAACAGAAGTGATACGCCAAATATATAGCATGTTGTTAACTAATGGATACCATCCAAAACGGGCTAAACACGAAATTTCTACCTCAGCCAGTCGTATGGAAGTGACAAAATTGGCCGTTAACATCAAGCCAGGCCTGAAAAAAACCAAGAAAAGCATGATTCGAGCCGCTGTACATCGGTTAGAAACTCTCATTTCTGAAGGGCAAGAAATCTCTTTCGAAAGTGGGGACTATGTTGAAGTTATGGGGCAAGTTCAACACATGAAACGTTTTCATCCTGGTAAGGCTGAAGCTCTAATAAAAAGGTTGAATATGTTAAAATTGTCTTACCTTGCTCTTCATAATAAATAGTTTAACTAAAAAGTTAATTTCCTAAATATGATAATGGTATAAAATAAACTCTTCATTATATAATTTTATTTAAAGCTGAACCTTTGTAACACCTCGATGTAAATAAACCTTCACCTTATGTCATTCAAAGGTTCGCTTTAATAAAGAATAAATCATAATTCCTTTAAGAATTTCAAAAGCGAGTCTTCAGGCCGATACAGCCCACATTTACCATCTGGTGGCGTGGTAATAGAGAGCATCCTCTCTTTCATTTCCAGGTCTGCATCGAGATAAATTTGAGTTGTATCAATGGACTCATGTCCTAACCACAGTGCTATAACGGATCGGTCTACGCCAGCTTGTAGAAGATCCATTGCCGTCGTGTGGCGCAAAACATGTGGTGAAACCCGCTTATGTTTAAGAGACGGACAGTTGAGGCTTGCCGCGGCTACATGTTTGGCCAAGATATAATGTACCCCGTGTGCACTCAAAGGTTGTCCTCGCGCATTCGGGAATAAAGCCTGATCGTTTGAATGTCCAGGTTCATGTAACCAAGCAGCGATCACTACGCGCGTCGCTTTACTGAGAGGGGTACAGCGCTCTTTACGGCCTTTCCCAATAACCCGCACATGAGAAGCAGTACCTAACTTCACGTCTTCACAACACAAACTATTTAGTTCCGAAAGGCGGAGTCCGGTTTGTACAGCCAGCAGAATCAACGCATGATCGCGGCGGCCAGACCATGTGTCTAAATCGGGCGCGGCCAAGATCGCATCAACCTCGGCCCGGCTTAGAAACGGAACGAGGGCACGAGCAAATTTCTTATTAGGAATAGCCAATACACGTTCGATCTGAGCCGAATAATCCGGGGCTTCGTAAGCGATGAAGCGAAAAAACGAATGTATCGCAGTTAGCCGGAGATTGCGCGTACGGGCAGATACACCACGAGTCTCCTCTAGATCGCTCAAAAAGTCGGTGATGAGTGATGCGTTAATTTCCGGCAATGTTAACGACGATGGTGGCTTGTGCAGACGTTTATTTGCGAACTGAAGTAGCATTTTAAAAGTATCGCGATATGAAGCGATCGTGTGCATGCTGACTTGGCGCTGCTGTATCAGCCGTTGTGTGAAAAATCGTTCGATAAGAACTGCAAGGTGTAATGAGTTTTTCATACCCTATCTCCCCAGCGGTCTTCTAACCTCGTCATAGCCTGACTCATTAGTTCTGGCCATTGACTCAGGTACCAATATGTATCCTGGACACGAACATGGCCAAGATAGGTAGATAACACGGGCAAGAGTCGTGTTGCATCCTCCCCATTTTGGTACCACTTTGTGAGAATACGAACCGCAAAACGGTGCCGTAAATCATGTATGCGCGGCCCATGACTGGAATGTTCCCCACGCAAACCAATCTGCCGAGACAATTTGTAAAATGTCCGGTGCACATTCCCTTGATCAAGTCGATTGCCTAAACCTGAAACGAAAACGTGGGCGGATACTATTGGGCCAAAAAATGCTTCTCGTTTTCGCAGATATTCTCCCAAAACGTCAGTAGTTGACTGATGCAGTGGAACAATACGGTCCTGCCCCTTTTTTGCGCCCCTTATAGTCAACACCGACTGCTCAAGGTCAACATCGGTAACCAATAAATTTAAAGCCTCTGAATAACGCATGCCAGTCGTACTCAGTAGTCCAAACAAGCAGTAAAACACCCAAGGTCGCAACGGGGTCGAGTGACGATTCGTGGGTAACTTCAGGGCTGCATCCAGCAACCGAGCGATTTCATCGTCCGAGTATAGATAAGGTTGTGCACGCTTGGATTTATACGGAAGTATCCCCGGAGGTGGAATTTCTGTTCGAATATCATCAGCATGAAGATAACGGGCGAAACCACGGATATATCCGAGGCGGCGTGCCCATTCAGCTAGTTGTCCTGATGTAGCGTATTGCGCCCATTCGATCGCTAATACAACAGTGATGTGCGGAGTATCGCGTTCTTCTAAAAAAGTAATAAAACGCGGAAGTTGCAAACCCTCATCATGTAGTTTGAAACCCAGACTACGCCGCAGTTGAAGATATTCGTCTAATGCTTCTCGCAGCGTGTTCATGATTTCCTCCCGGGCCAAGGTATCGCCAGACCACGCAAAGCAGAAATATCAATTCGGGCATAGATTGAAGTGGAGGTAGCGCTACGGTGACGCAGCATATCCCCTATCTCTGGAATAGAGGCTCCTTTCTGTAACATATTGACGGCCAGTGCATGGCGAAATTGATGCGAGCCTTTGTGTGGTGTATTGATGCCAGCGCGGATCAGCGCATTGCTTACGATAGCACCCACGGCATCAGAACCATGTATCATTCCACGGATGGGGGCTCGCATGCGTAGAAATACATGTCGGTCAGGACTATGTTGTCGACCATGTTGTAAATAAGCTGCAATAGCTTCGCCTACATCAGCAGGCATTGGCATCAAACATTCACAGCCATTTTTGCCGTGTATTTTCAGATTTCCAGCGCCCCAATCAATATCTTCCAATACCAAAGTGATAACTTCCCCACCGCGTAAACCAAGCCGGGCAAGCAACAGCAGAATAGCCCGATCCCGAAGGCCTACCGGAGTGTTGAGATTACAGCTGTTAATGAGCGCACTTGCGTGGCTGGGGTCAATTGCTCTGGGTAATGATGGTTTGGTGCTCCATGATGCTACAGCGGGTACTGCGCTAACTAATGAAGAGCTTATTTCTCCTCGATATGCAGCATAACGAAGAAACGCCCGCAGACCCGAAATGACTTGTTTCAATGTTCGCGGGCGTATGTGAGGAGCCTTTGCGCGAACAAAGCTGATTATATCTTTGGCACTTAAAATACTGAGCTCAACCAAATCAGTACCGAAATGGTAGATGAGGAAATCTTTTGCATTTGAGCAATAGCTGCGAACTGTATTGACAGCCAGTCCTCTGTCATTTAACAAAAACTGATTGAAATCATTCACTATATCGTTGGTGGGGGGTCGTGCACTCTTAGCTGGCTCACACAATTTGTGTTCGCGCAGATAGCGTAGTAGTTGGCGTATTTCAGCAACTTCGTGGCACCTTGGCTCATTGAAGCAATCACTACGAGGTTGATAACAACGCTGATGAAACTGGTCGATATGCGTATCCGACAGTTCTTTGAGATGGATACTTCGAACTGAAAGCCAGGCATCGAACGCAACGGTATGCCATGCCTTTGTTCTAACACTTATGACGGAATATTGTTCCTCAACCAATGAAGATATGTAAGTTTCAAGATGCGGCGATAGTGGCCCGGATGCTTGTTTCACAAGTGCCATAGCACCTTTGATAGATGGTTCCATAATCTTCTCCTCTGGGCGGGATACCCGAGAAGATAAATTTACTATGTCCGGTGGATCATATTTTTTACCTGTGCCGCAAGATTGTGAAGCTTGCAGTGTACATAGTTTGGAACAGGACATAGTTCCGTTTCGTGTGCCAGAACGGTCTGGTGTGCGGCGATATCGTCGGTGACGTTCGTGTGCCTCACAAGGGCAATGTCACAGACCATGTAATCGAAGGCGCCTACAAGGTACTGAGTGGCTTCGACCAGGTGCAGGACTCCCGCGAAGCCATGCGAGCGATCACGCTCGATGATGGCGAGGCGGAAGTCTTCGCAAGGTCGGCTCTGACGCTCAAATATGACTGCGCAAGCAAGGTGCTGCCGATAACTGAAAGCCAGGTTCTGGCGACACGCCGATTCGATGACAATCGGCCGGATTTGTGGTCGGTGTTCAACCGGATTCAGGAAAACCTCGTCAAAGGAGGTCTGTCCGGGCGGACTGCCAATGGCCGCCATCAACGCACGCGCCCTGTGCAAGGCATAGATCAGAACGTCCGCCTCAATCGCGCGCTCTGGCTGCTGGCCGAAGGCCTGCGACAACTCAAAAGCTGATCTACGCGGACTGCGCCCGTTTCGGGTAATGCACGCAGTTTTCACACATCGCTCCTGACGGAGCATTCCTCCCCCCAGGGGGTGTACCCGCCTCACGGGCTGGTACACCCCCCTTGAACGCCCAAAGGATTCGACCATGACCGATACAACATCTTAGCAGCAGTTTCTTCGCATATAGCGAATCTGGCAGGTAGCTCTGTGCCAAAGCGGACGTCTGTGCCTGGGGGAAAATCCAGACGACAAATCAGGACTGCTTGTGTTAAAAAGAAGTTTCTGGCCAGTTATGCCTGAAGCTTTAATAGGAGCAGAAATGCGAACGCAGAAACGATGTATGGGATATGTAGCCATAGTGGTTGATGACTATGACCGAGCAATTGAGTATTACACGGAAAAGCTGGGTTTTACCCTTGTTGAGGATATTCCACAGCTAGGAAAACGCTGGGTAGTCGTTTCCCCGAACCCAGAAAGCGATTGCAATCTTCTTCTGGCACGAGCTTCAAATGAGAGGCAGGAAGGTTTCATCGGCAACCAATGCGGCGGTAGGGTATTTCTTTTTCTCCAGACAGATGATTTCTGGCGCGACTACAACGCCATGAAATCAAAGGACGTAGAGTTTTCTGAGGAACCTCGTGATGAGGTATACGGTACAGTTGTCGTATTTGAGGACCTTTATGGCAACCGCTGGGATCTTTATCAGAACAAGTAAGGCTAAAACTGTCTTTCGGCTACTTTGTCAATATTTTGCCGGTAACCGCTTTCACTTCCGCGCCTCGCTCATAGCAGCTCTTGAGCCTTCTGTGGATAGGTTAGTTTCAGCAACGAATCTTAAAATGATTCAAGAAATCCTTGTGTCGGGGCGGTGATAGAAACCATTATAATTTTTTTGACTTTGCCTGAACTCTGTTCGCCTCGCATTCATCGATAGCAGCGATCTTAGCAACGGGAACTAAATATACCCGCTTATTTGCCTGCCCCTGCAAACGAACACGATAATACCCGTCCAGTTCAATAAACAGCCGTACCGGTTGGCTCAATCGCCCCTGAACCGTACTTACAAGATCACCAAGTCCGGCTGGCACTTCGTCTGTCCAGGTCAGGACAGCGCACCGCCGGCCTCCTGATGCGCTCGTTTCAAAAACCATGCCCGTTAAGGCTGATCCTGTGGGCGAATATAGCCCCAGGAGTGCGATAAGAATACCAATACTCATCAGCGCTTGTTTTAACGATACTTTTGGGCCACTCAATGATAAGACAATTCTCGCTCCAGCAATTTGAATCAGCCCAAGCATGACAGCTATCCCAAGCATCAAAAATGTGAATTTGACCGGCTCATCTTGGGTTATTTCCATCCATTTTGATAGCGAACTGGAGAGGGATCCCATAGCAACAAATTGTGCGAAGCCGCCAATGACAGCGACCACCCAGAATTCGGGGGGGACTTCCCGCCAGATCCCTGCAGCAAGCCGTTCTGTCATGCCTTCATCCGAACCTGGAAGCGTCAGAATTCGCAAGATGGCGACCGAAACGCCAACGCCAAGTAAGGCGAATACCAGCATCCAGAAAGGATGAACATCAAACCAGTCAGATGGCACGATACATGCCATTATAATGAAGATAAACGCGAACCAAGACAGCATCAGCATCCATGCCCGGAACATGCGCCATCTTACGCGAAGTGGTCCGTTAGCATTTTCACTATGTTCCTGCATCCAGACATCAATCATCCGCGATGCCTCCCCCCGTTTTGCTGGAACGAAGAGTGTCATCGTTGGAACCAGTAGCAATCCGGCAATCAAGGCGATGAACAGGATCACAAACCCCATAAGCCAGGGTACAGAGGCAACCAGTGCCGGCGACGTGATACTGACTGGGATATTTTCCTCGCGGATAAAGCTGAAAAGATACATTACCGCCACGAAAAGTAAGCATCCGGTCAGCGGCCATGCCCGGTCATGGATCCACTTCAATACCTCGCCAACTTGTTGCCTCAGATCGCCCTCGGGGATAAGTTGAACCAGTCCGTCTGTCTTCCTGTCCTCTGTTTTCATGTCATTTCCGGAACCAATTACAATGTAACAAGATTCCAGCACAGCTTCTTGCAAGTCACAACAATACGGCCTGCATGTGCTACACATTCTTTGCTGAACGAGCCCCTGGCAACTGCGAAGGTATCAGCTTATTGCATCTGCATCAGGAAGCTGAACCATGTCAGCCATATTTTCGCTACAGCGCTCTGTCGGTTACATTCTGCCTGCCGTAATCGCCGCTCTAACCGGTTGCTCAACAATTCCAGCGCCGGTTACTCCGTCTGCCGCAGCGTCGATTCCGCACACCACTGAATCGACGGAACCAAAGCTGATCCCGGTAGTGCGCTACGGGCGCTACACCCTGGTGGAACTGGTGCCCCTCGCCGCTCAGCGCGACCTACTGGCCCAGGTCGTCGAAGTGACCATCCCTCCACGGCCCAATGCAACTGTGGGAAGTGCTTTGCAGCATCTTCTGATGCATACCGGTTACCGACTTTGTCAGGCTCCGGGTACCGCCTCCCTTTTTGCGTTGCCTCTGCCTGCAGCACACCAGCACCTGGGTCCGTTGGTACTGCGCGATGCGCTGCTGACTCTAGCAGGACCTGCCTGGGAGCTGTCTGTTGACGATGTGAACCGGCGCGTGTGCTTTAACCGGCACGACCAACCTCCCCTTCTCCGCCTCGACACGTCAACAACTGCTCATCCCTTCCCCCCCAAACCAGCCACTACCACCGAATCGGCAGTACGGTCTGTGCACAAGGAGTCGCATCAATGAATATTTCGACTGAGGCCGGATATGCCCGCCATGCCAACTTGCTCAAAATTGCCGCAGCGATCTGGCTGCTTGCCGTCAGCATTCTGGCAGTCATTAACACTGTTGGTCTTTCGCGTCTGGACTCCCTGCGCCAGAACGCCGCCCTGGATGCCCGCCTGCAGGCGCTGGCCGAACGAGTTGAGGAAGTGGAGAATCATTTCAGGCTGTTCGAAGCACGGCCGACCCCCGCCCCCCAGTCGGAATTCATTGCAGTACGCCAGTCTCTCCAGAAGAAAATCACGGGTATTGAGCAAACACTTGCCGACACCGTGAAGGCAGATGAACTCGAAGCAATGAACAATCGCTTCGAACAGGTTCAGGAGCGTATCAATGCACTGGCGAAACCCGTCCCCGTCTCCCCCGTCACCCGCACAAGTTCCTCTCCCAACCGTCGCGTACCAATGCGCTCATTCCGCATCCTTGGCGTAGAACTGCGCGGCGGTGAACGCTTCCTTTCGCTCTTTCCCCGGGCTGGAGCAGATTCTGACGACCTTCGCCTGCTTCGGCCTGGCGAAACCGTCGGGCGCTGGCGGTTAGAATCCCTCGATGCCGATACCGCCGTGTTCCGTGTCAATGGGCAAACGCAGCGGGTGCAGCTGCCGCGGGAGTAAAATATGGCAAAACATCACCAAAGCCTTGCCACATTACTTGCAGTCATGATGTTGTTCGACACCGCCGTCGCCGCACCACTCCTGCCGTCGGCATCATCCCGCACGGCTGCCAGTCAGCAACGCGACAGTGTTGAGATTGCAACCACCGATGAAGAACTGGCGCGGAACTGGGGACTGAAAGCCGAAGAATGGGGCCGATATCGGGAACTGATGCAAGGCCCTCTTGGCATCTACTCGCCCAACCTCGATCCACTGACGGCCCTGGGCATCGAAGCGCGTTCGGATGATGAGCGCCGCCACTTCGCGGAATTGCAGGTCCAGGCTGAAGCCCACCGTGTCGAGAAAACCCTCGCGTATCAGCGCGCCTATGACGAGGCCTGGCAGCGGCTGGATCCTGGTGTTCAGCGAGTATTGTTGCCCGGAGCCCTGACGCCTGTTGCCAGCAACACAGGATCAGGGCGACTGGCCATTTTCGTTAAGTCGGACTGCATCGCCTGCGTGCAGCGCGTACAGCATCTGCAGGCGTCCGGAATACCCTTCGACCTCTACATGGTTGGCAGCCGTCAGGATGATGCCCGCATCCGTCAGTGGGCAACGCAGGCAGGCATTGATCCAGCGATGGTCCGTTTGCGCACGATCACGCTCAACCACGACAGCGGTCGCTGGCTATCGCTTGGCCTGGCGGGTGAACTCCCGGCGGTGGTTCGTGAGGAAAATGGGCAATGGCAGCGTCAGTAGCAGCCCGTGAAAGGGGATGGCTCCGTAAACTGACGTCAGGAATGATGCTAGTAATTTCGCTTGCTTCACACTCGCCTCAGGCCAGCGAAATACCGCCGCCTGCATACCAGCTAGCGGCACAACAAGCCGGGGTACCGTCTCCAGTCCTGTACGCCGTTGCTCTGCAGGAAAGCGGCACACAATTGAATGGCCGGATCGTGCCCTGGCCATGGACGCTTAACGTCGCCGGACGTGCCGAACGTTACGCCACACGGCAGGAGGCTTGTGCCGGTATCCGGCGTGCCCTGTCCCGCGTCAAAGTCACTCGCATTGATGTCGGACTCGCCCAGATCAATCTGGGTTATCACGCACACCGCTACAAGGCCCACTGTGAAGTACTGGATCCTTACCGGAATCTGGCGATCGCCGGGCAGATCCTTCACGAACAACACCGGGCAGGCCAGGACTGGCTCCTGACAATCGGCCGCTACCACCGTCCTGCAGGTGGCGCGCCAGCAGCGCGTTATCGCCATAGTGTCAGCCAGCATCTGGTGCGGCTTTTCGACCCCGACCTGTCGCTGTCCTCAAACAGGAGTTCCGCTCCATGAAGAATTTACTATTCATCATTTTCTGGTCACTCTCGTCTGCGACTGCCATCGCACAGTCCGCGTCTTCATCCCTGATCATTGTGGAGGACCTTGGTGGCGTTTCAGCACTCCACTGGTATCAGGCACTCACCCCGCAAAAGCATGACGGGGCATCACCCATAACTTCGCCTACTCATATGATTACGCACAGTGAAGCTGAAGCGGCCATGCTACCAGTACGCTCAACATTACTGACCCCCGGTGATGAGCCCAGCCAAATTATCCATGCACCTGGCATGCTCCCGCTTTTTCTTATCGGTGAAGACACACGTTCGCGTAGTTGGTTAGCACAGAACCGGAACAGGTTGAGAGAACTGAACGCCGTTGGCCTGGTCGTCAACGTTACCAATGCAGATGAACTGGCGGCGTTGCGTCGCATCGCCTCCGGACTCACTCTTTCCCCGTCCACGGCAGACGATCTGGCGCAGCGGCTGAGGCTACATCATTACCCGGTGCTCATCACCGCAGCCGGCATCGAACCCTGACGTGAAGCGCTCGCCATGGCCTTGTCGCATGCAGTTGAAGTCCTCCTGCGTCCAGCGGTGGAGTTATATACAGTTGCGGTCTGTGCCGCAGCCGCGACGCTGTGCGTGGTGGCACCGTGGTCGCTCGCGCTAAGCCCGTTGCTTGGAGCCGGATCGGCACTGGGATTCCTCGCCCTTGGTGCGATCCGTTTGCGCGACGCGATGACGATCCTTCGCTATCAACGCAACATTCGTCGCCTGCCCCGCTATGTGATGACCAGTGGCGAAATTCCGGTGAGCCAGAAGCGGCTGTTCATCGGCCGCGGGTTCAAGTGGGATCAACGCCATACCCATCGCCTGATGCAGACATACCGGCCGGAATTTCGTCGCTATGTCGAACCGACCCGGGCCTATCGACGTGCCCGGCGTCTGGAAGAGCAACTGGAATTCGCGTCTTTCCCGCTTGCCGGGCTTGCGCGACTTACAACCTGGGATAGCCCGCTCAACCCTGTGCGCCCCCTGCCGCCGGTCGGGGGGATGCCCCGCCTTCACGGTATTGAACCCGACGAAGATGATGTCACTCTGCCATTGGATGAGCGTGTGGGCCACAGCCTGGTTCTGGGCACGACCCGCGTAGGCAAGACGCGTCTTGCGGAACTGTTCATCACCCAGGATATCCGCCGCATAAATGCCGCTGGCGAGCATGAGGTGGTCATCATCTTCGACCCGAAGGGCGATGCCGACCTGCTCAAACGCGTGTACGTCGAGGCTAAACGCGCCGGACGTGAAAGCGAGTTCTACGTTTTTCACCTGGGGTGGCCAGATATCTCTGCCCGCTACAATGCCGTTGGCCGTTTCGGACGCATCTCCGAGGTGGCCACGCGCATCGCCGGCCAGCTTTCCGGTGAAGGTAACAGCGCCGCGTTCCGCGAGTTTGCCTGGCGCTTCGTCAACATCATAGCCCGCGCCCTGGTCGAGCTGGGACAACGTCCCGACTACCTGTTGATCCAACGGCACGTGGTCAACATTGATGCACTGTTCATCGAGTACGCACAGCACTACTTTGCTACCCATGAAGCCAAAGCCTGGGAAGTCATCGTCCAGCTCGAAGGGCGTTTGAACGACAAGAACATCCCCCGTCACATGATTGGTCGCGAGAAGCGCGTGGTAGCAATTGAGCAGTATTTATCACAGGCGCGTTTGTATGACCCGGTACTCGACGGGCTGAGAAGTGCCGTGCGCTACGACCGCACCTATTTCGACAAGATTGTCGCTTCGCTGCTGCCGTTGTTGGAAAAACTCACTACAGGCAAGACCGCTCAATTGCTGGCGCCGAACTACGCTGACCTGGACGACCCACGGCCGATCTTCGACTGGATGC
This sequence comes from Rahnella sp. CG8, assembly GCF_023701875.1. Classification (NCBI taxonomy): domain Bacteria; kingdom Pseudomonadati; phylum Pseudomonadota; class Gammaproteobacteria; order Enterobacterales; family Yersiniaceae; genus Rahnella; species Rahnella sp. CG8. The sequence goes on along the minus strand of NZ_JABAED010000013.1, from coordinate 33,780 downwards.
AGATCATCCGAAAACGCGCCGTCGTCTATGTGGGCCTTGACGCATTATCCGATGCCGAGGTTGCTGCTGCAGTCGGCAACTCAATGTTCAGCGATCTGGTGTCGGTCGCCGGCCACATCTACAAATTCGGCATCGATGACGGCCTCCCGGGATCGTCCAATGATATGAAGGTGGCTATCAACGTCCATGCGGACGAATTCAACGAACTTATGGGGGATGAATTCATTCCGATGATTAATAAAGGCGGGGGGGCCGGACTGCAAATCACCGCCTACACACAGACACTGAGCGACATCGAAGCACGTATCGGTAATCGTGCCAAAGCCGGTCAGGTGGTGGGGAACTTCAACAATCTGTTCATGCTGCGTGTTCGCGAAACTGCAACAGCCGAACTGCTTACGAAACAGCTTCCCAAGGTCGAGGTCTACGCGACGTCCCTCATGAGCGGCGCGACGGATAGCTCCGATCCTCACGGCAATACTGATTTCACCTCCAACACCCAGGACCGGATAAGCACCACCAGTGTTCCACTCATTGAGCCCGCGCATATCGTCAGCTTACCTAAAGGCCAGTGCTTCGCCCTGCTCGAAGGAGGCAATCTCTGGAAGGTACGTATGCCGCTTCCAGCGACCGATCCGGATGAGATGATGCCGCAAGACTTACAGGAACTGGCAGGCTACATGCGCCAGCGCTATACAGAAGCAGGTGATTGGTGGAATGACAGTGGTGACCCAGAGCTTCAAGAAGCTGATCTTCCAGCGGAACTGCTTGAAGACTTCCCGCATATTGCAGAGGAGGACACAAGCCAGTGAAAGATCCTGCCGTCGCCGCACAACAGCAACAGGTACGCCAGCAAGGACTGATTGCCAGCATGGTGACGCTGCCGTTTCGTTTCGTCAGCGTTCTGCTGGGATCGCTGTTTCTGTGCGTCGTGATCGAGTGTGTGGGAATGCATTTTTTCTGGCCGGAACAGGGCTGGCGACATGCACAAGGAATGCTGAACTTCGAGCTGGACCAGTTCTCAGGTCATTTCATCCAGAGTGTGGTGGTGCAGGAACCCGGGCACACCGTACGTCAGTTGGTAGATACAGCCTATACCTGGCTATTCGTAAAGAGCGGACTGCTCGAATGGATGCGCGATGCATCAATCCGGTCCCGGGCTAAGGGTTTTAGCACAGCCCAGGATTTCAGCTACTACCTGAGTCATACCTATGTCTATCTGGAGGATTACCTGATCGCCAGCGCCTACGTTGTATTGGTGTTTCTGGTGCGTCTGCTGGTACTGGTGCTGAGCTTGCCGCTATTTCTATTGGCGGCCATAGTGGGTGTGGTTGACGGACTGGTCCGCCGGGATATCCGGCGTTTTGGGGCTGGCAGGGAATCAGGCTTCGTCTATCACCGTGCTAAAGCGTCGTTGTTACCTCTGGCCGTATTGCCCTGGGTGGTCTATCTGGCGGTCCCGTTCAGCGTACATCCCCTGCTGGTGTTGTTGCCTGCGGCCGTGCTGTTGGGACTTGCGACGGATATCGCCGTGGGCAGCTTTAAGAAGTATATATGAGTTCGATGTGAGTGTTTATTTTATATTAAAACAATGCGTTATTTGATATTGGATAAACTAAAAACTTTGCCAGTTATTGTCAAACATTCGCTGTCAGAATGGAGGTGACCTGTTATGCGACCAACAGTAGCCTAAGAGGACAGGTATTGCTGGTAATGGCTTTGTCTGAAGCTCCTCTGGAAAGTAACCACCTTCAGGTTCGATCATCCCTGCAGGGGATGTTTGCGATCCTCGAAACAGCATCGGGGTGAGGTGCTCATTTCATTACCTTTAGTTGTTTTGATTCATACTTGATCTGCCCCCCTTGCGATTCTGAGCCTAATCAGAAGTGAAAGTCTGCTAAGTGCTGTGAGCGGGCATTAAGAATATTTGAGGAAGTTGACCGAATGGGAGAAGGCGAGGATATAATATTTCCCTAAATCAGGCCAATTCTTCATGGAATCTTATAGGCGCTTTTCCCCGAGGAAACACACTGGCACTCAGGCTGTATGATCCAGTTGGATTCCCCCCCAGAATGATCATCACAGGCTCCAGGCATTGGTAGTTTGGGTTTGCGGCTATGTTTCTCATGGACACTAGATCGTCACCACTGGGCTCTGGAGACCCGCCAGGGTGGAAATGCCACTCACCAACGTAATACAGCCCTGTTTTCCAACGGGCATCGAGTAAATGCTTTAGTCCTTTAACGCCGCGTTGGAATGTCGATCTTCCGGCAAGCGAATCAGCAGGGCTGGCTGTGGCTTCCACAATTATGGCGGTAGAGCCGTCTTCACTGTATGAGCCTATTAAAATACCCCCCGTTTCATTCGCACCTGCTCTGATGCATTCATCAATCATCTGCTGTAGTGATGATGAACAGAGTGTGGCCCTATAATCCGCCCCCGTGCGGGAAAACGTCACATCTTTAATTTTCATGGGACTGCCGCTCGACAGTGCCATCAGGCATTTGCTTAAAATATTCATAGACTCTCCCTGGTGCGCTTATCACCCTGCAGATGAATTTTGTACTGACTGCCGCCCATAGCTGAACATCATCTGCTCGGGCCGGAAAAACTGGATGCCAGCAACCTATACCTTCAATTCTGGCATCACCCAGGTCGATTTCAGGCGAAGCAGAATTTCTGAAACGGCTGGTAGCATCAAGGACCGGAAACATTGTTTCACTGGCAGCATAAGCGAAGAGACCTTCCGCTCGCCATGTCATGGCTAAACTGATGAATACTTTTTCACTTTGCCAGTCAAATGCCGCCATCGCCCTGAGTACGGCGTCTTCCCCCGTACAATCAATGATGACGTCATATTTACGTAGAGAGCATTTTACAACCTCATTTTCCGGCGGAAAATCCAAGTCAAATGAACGCGCGTTTGCGTCAGGCAAAATGCGGTTCAGATATTCAACCAGCGCAGCAGCTTTATTATTGCCGACGGTTGTCATGCTCAGGGCGTGACGGCTCAGGTTTCCGGCCTGCATCAAATCCGCGTCAACGATACCCAGCCATACGACACCGATGCGCATAAGGTTTTCAGCTATTGCGCTGCCAAGCGAACCGGCACCGATAATCAGCACCTTTTTGCTTCTGATATAGTTACCTGCTTCGCCCCGACTTCTTAGCTGATCGGAAGCCCAGTTTTGCGTCCGAACCCATTTTATGGCTTCTTGCGACATTGGCAGTTCACGATCCCAGGCTCTACGGTTGCGCTCTGTGGGGCGGAACCCATTACGGGTCGTCATTCTGTCACTAAGACCCGTTAAGCGCAGCGCCAGCCAGTGAATACGCATTGGTGCCTCCCCAGCGCGCTCCTCCAGAGGGCATCCCAGCAAAAGTAAGCCGGGCATGCGTCGGTGACGCCTGCCTCTGACAGACCGACCAATATCAGCAAAGAGATCGGGGAGTGATAACCCGCAGTTTTCGAAGCACTGATTAAGCTCTTTCCAAGTCCGCGGTGCCTGCCAAGGCGCTATAACTGGCAGTTTGGGCAACATAAACCAGACTGTATTTGTGACTCTGGCCCTTTTGCGCATAAACGGAGACCATTTCGTTGTTCGAAGCAACCGCTCATCTTTATCAAAAAACTCACGTATAAAACTGGTTCCGCGCGCGCCTGGCAACAGGCTAGTACTCACATAGCCCCATTTACCAGTCCTGGATTCCCAGTACGGCAGTTCATCAGGCTGCTCGTTGAAACCGATGGCTGAAAACGGAGACTGACCGGGGAAGGCGGGCAATTCCATAGGGTCACCAACGGTCGTCAGTTTTCCCTGCGCGGCAGCATCGATCCAGAGCAACAGCCTGCTGAGCCGCCAGCTGACTCTGGCAAGAAACTCCTCTGGCTCATTCCCCCATTGATGACGGCCAAACACAGCGGGGGGATTTTCAAGGCACGGATTGCCCGTTGCCCAGGCCTGTGGGGACTCCCCCGCGGAATTGTAGCTCTGATGTTGAAACGTAGCCGATATGCCTTCTGTTTTATCGGGATACATTTCTATCCGGATGTGAGCACCTTCCTGCCACAGCACAAGATGCCAGACGCTGAAGTCGGGCATGAAACAGGATGGCGGCACGGAAAGTTGCGCTGTGAATTTAAGCGACCATCTTTTGTCTCCAGAAAGCCCCCACACATTGTCCGTTTTCATGCGGGGGTCTGCATTGATCAGTGCGAAGACTGCTTGTAGTTCATCAGGTACCTGTTGAATTACTGTACTCAAGCGAAGCGCCCGGTTTTCTGAGGTTCTGCTGGCTGTGTCGGGGCAGTAAACCCACCACTACGATCCCCGCCCTGTGGACCGGGTAATGGAAACTTGGTGCCAAACAGCTGACGCCAGAGCTCAGCACTTTCTTTTGGATCCTGAGATGCCAGCGCGTTGCGTGCAATGACTGCTGCATCCGCTAATCCTTCATAAAATAAACAGAAGTCCTCAGCTGATAACCGCGCCAGGACGTCATGCTCTTCAACACCATGGTCGGAAAGCGATGGTTTACTTCTTTTGTTGTAATCATAAGCCCAGCGGGACAAAAAGGTATCGATGAGCTGAACCAGACCTTTGCCCATAGAAGGTGTACCATTATCCAGCGCGTTACCAATCAAATGCTCCAGAGGATACCCTTTGGGGTATTTAGGTAGGTTGTCAATGTTTTGTTGTCTCCACCACTTCACTGCCCTGACGAGGTTTATGTAGTGGCCGTTGCATTCGCGGTTTTTCTCTGCGGTCCACCTGATCTGGGCGAGCGGATGCGTTCTGCCCCACTCATTATTATCCCTGTCGGGGAGCACTAAGGGATGCGCCTTCCATTCAGATACAGGTGCATCCTGAACGTTTGCAGAGTTTGACTGAAACAAGCCACTCGCACTCGGCATCCAGCTTTTGTTAAGCCGCCAGTCTTTTTGCTCTTCCAGTGAGTTTACTGTCATAACCGACTCTGACCGGTAGAGTTGTTCAAGGCGGTTTTTTTCTTCCCCTGAGGCAGGAATTGCAGTTATCACCAGGTCCAGTTCAACATAAGAGAGCGTAATCCCGAAAGACCGCCCCTGTGGCTCCCATTTTCCCGGGTAATACTTTTCGAGAAATGGCACGAATAGATCCATGGCCGCCCTGGGCGCAATCTGGTTATGGTCAAGATTGGTCACCACCACAATATCAACATCCGGGCGCTTACCGTTTAATGGTCGGATGGCCGTTGAACGACGGATGCTACCCTGCAGAAAAGTAGACACAACGATATCCTTTAAAGGCTCATAATTATTCAGCCTTTCACGTAGCGTTTTAGCTCCACCTTTCCAATCTTCTTTCTGCGTCTCCGTGGGTCTGATATTTGCTAAAAACTCATTAAACTGTGGATTAAGTTCCATCGTGATTAAACCCTGAATGAAGGAAGATATGAACCATTTCGCTGACGATTAAAATCGAATTCGTAAAATACGCAGGATCCCATGTAGTCTGTTTGCTGCCCCACATAGAAATTAACCGCATTGGGCGCCGCACTAAAAATATGCACATTTGCTTTAAATTTAACGCGAGCTTCACCGAATGCACGTGCAACGACTTCTGCAAGATCGGATGCATGTGCGCCGCTCTTTATTGACTGAAAACCATACCCAGCTTCCGGAGTAAAATGTAAAATACGGCCGACTTGAGGCAGGTTAGTCTCAATGTACTCCCGTGCATCCAGGAGTGCATTTCTCGTGATACTGAGTACGATCGCAACGTCCTGACCGCTGCCGAGGGTTTCTACATTGACAATTGTGGAGCTGATTTCACCACCGTCATTGGCGTTCCACACAGACGTTTCAATCTTTCCTTTCTGTACTAATTCAACAGCCACATTACACTTAGTACCGAGGCATTTACCGGCAAGCATGGCAATAGACGTATGCGCATCAAGAAAGATCCGGATCCGTTTACCCCTTTCAGCTTGTCTGATTTTGACAAGAAACTCAGTTACGACAGGCTGTATTGAGCCCACCCATTCCGCGCCTGGAGCAGGAAACCTTCCCTCAAAATATTTCAGTAGTGAAAGGGTATATTCAGGAGAAGCGTCCAGCGTTTCAAATGGGCCATCTCTATATGAGCGGAGTGCGACAGCGCGAAACTCTTCTGGAGTTGATGACTGCAAAAGCTGTTCTGCTGCACACATCTCTTCAAACTGGGTACGGTTAAACTGATATTTCCCCTGCCCCTTTAGCGCTCTGATGAGTCCGTCATAGCGAAAATCGGAATTGGATTCACAGGGTATCATTCCGACAAATTTGAATTGCAAGTTGACATTATAACGCAGGCGTTCGAGTGATAAGGAAGGTGACTCAATTCGAAACCCTCGGAGAATCTCATAAAGTTCTTCATCGTTACTAAGTTCAAGATGTTCACGCCACAACTTTCGAACTTTACCCATCTCGCTTCTATCAGTTTTGCCAACGGCCAGTTTATTCAGATCTAAAGATCCATCAGTATTTTGGTGGATCTTCCCCAGCTCATCGCTATCCCTGATAGTGTCGGTAGTGACAAGAATAAAAGCAGAATTTGGAAGAGCAACCTGCTTGGCATCTCTGAGTCGCTGAAGCAAAGATGTGGATTTCGCGTTGATGAACTCAGGATCAACCATATCTTTAAACCCGAATCGGCCACCTGAAACAACATGATATTTGATTTGGAAGTAGTCTGCAGCGATACGTTCAGAACCATATCCTGGTCTTGGGGGATGATATTTTGCTACCACGTCATCAAATGCTTTAGGAGCATCGGCTTCATACGAAACTTCTATGACATCAGAGCGGCTTCTATCTTTTAGAAACGAAGCGTAATACCAGAATAAACGAGCCTGATAATCATGTCCCTGCCAACCTGCAACCACAGCATTAGCCATAAGATTCATCCCAAAATAAACAGCAATATTTTGAAACTATCACGTAACTAGATACTGTTCAAGCAGACAGTAAACGCTGACAATCTTAACGAAATTAATGAGCCATCTACCACGATTTATCAATAAAGGGGAAGAAGTCAAAACAGTGAGTGACCTCTGAATGTTGAAACGAAAGCTGCTCAGGATTTATCCATTCAATGAAAAACCACGCCATACAAACACAATAATAGAAATCATTCTCATTTGCATTTACTATTCATTGTGCTGCTGAACCTCATTACCATAAGTTCTTTCGCACATCCCACTGAGAAAGCCGATTAAAAACAGGAAAGCATGCGCATACACAATATTAATGATGAGGTATTAAAATGTCTTTCAGAGAAAAAAGCTGCAAGAAACGATGCATCGCCGCCGACACGTCAGGGTTTAAAAACACGTTTTCTTACTCGTTATTAACACTTTGCATCAGCCATGCTCTTATTGTTAACATAGCTGGAGCGGCTGATAATACCAGCATAGAAGGTAAAACCGACACTGAAGAGTCACTGGTTGTTACAGCGGATGGCAGCGCAGGAACTGCAGCGGATTCTGCCGGATCTTATACCGTGCCGGCGACGCGAACCGGAACCAAAATGAACCTGACTCAACGTGATATTCCACAATCTGTTAGTGTAATGACACAGCAAAGAATTAAAGACCAGGATTTGCAGGATGTGGGCGATGCGCTTGCGAATGTCACTGGCATCTCTGCTTCGCAGAATGACTCAGAGCGTGTTGACTTTTATTCCCGCGGTTTTTATATCAACAATTATACCTACGATGACATCCCATCCACGCAGACCGGCGCCTGGAACTTTGGCGAAACGGATGGTGATTCGGCCATTTATGAACGTATTGATGTGGTACGCGGCTCAACCGGATTAATGACCGGTACGGGTAACCCGGGTGCCGCAATCAATATGATCCGCAAGAAAGCGGACAGCAAAACCTTTACAGGCAATCTCTCTGCCAGCTATGGAAGCTGGAACAATCAGCGTTATGTCGCCGATTTATCAGGTCCTCTGAATGAATCAGGTACGCTGCGTGGGCGTGTCGTGACGGGCTATCAGGATCAGGACAGTTATGTAGACCGTTATCATAAAAGAAAGAAATTCCTGTATGCCACCGTTGCAGCGGATATCACTGACAACACCACGCTGGACCTGGGTTACGACTATCAGGCACGAGATACAGACGGTGCCACCTGGGGCGGTCTGCCGACATGGTACAGCAATGGCAGCCGTATTCAGTACGGTCGCGGTGACAACCCTTCAGCAGACTGGACGCATTACAATATTTTGTCGCGCAAGGTATTCGCTAATCTGACGACTAACTTTGATAATGGCTGGCAGGTGCGCGTGAACGGCACGCATACGCGGTCTGATTTCGACAGTAAGCTGCTGTATGTGTCAGGGTATCCTGACCAGGCCACCGGCATTATGAACAGCAGTGGATATGGCTTTGCGGGCTGGTATAAAGGTTTGCGTACCCAGACTGCTGTTGATGCTTATGCAAGCGGGCCGCTTGAACTCTTTGGCCGTCAGCATCAGTTAGTTGCTGGGGTTGACTACAGCCGTCAGCGCAACCGTTATATCTACTCTTCCTCCATGCTCTCCCCTGCAGACATTGGGGACTGGAACAGCTGGAACGGTGATGTTGCGGAGCCTGACTGGCCAGCCTGGGCGCTTTCATCTGAAGATACCATTCGTCAGAAAGCCAGTTATGCAGCAGCGCGCTTCTCGCTTGCCGATCCACTCTCACTGATTATTGGCGCGCGTTATACCCAGTACAGTGCACACGGCACGTCAGCGGATATGGAGAAAAACAACCTGACGCCGTATGGTGGGCTGGTTTACGACATCAACGAAAATTATTCAGCCTTTGCCAGCTACACCTCGATTTTCCAGCCGCAAACCTACCGCGACCAGCAGGGTAATTACCTGAAACCAGTGACCGGAAAGGACTATGAGGCGGGCATCAAAGGGGACTGGGAAAACAGCCGGATCACGGCAAGCCTGTCTGTCTTCCGCATTGAACAGGAAAACCTGGGGCAGATCCAAAGCGACACGTACGTTAATAACAGCAGCGAAAATGCCTATAAAGCGGCTAAGGGTGTGGTAAGCAAAGGTGTTGACTTCGAAATCAATGGTGCGGTCACGGACAACCTGAAGGTGACGTTTGGTGCTACGCGCTATGTTGCCCGGGATGCGGCTGGCGAACGCACCAACCCTTACATGCCACAGACCAGCCTGAAACTGTTTACCAGCTACAATCTGCCAATCTTGCCTGAACTGACAATAGGCGGCGGGATGAACTGGCAGAACCGTACCTATAAAGAAGCGACTAACCCTTCAGGCACTACTGAGCGTATTTATCAGGGAAGTTATCCGCTGGCCAATCTGTTTGCCCGCTATCAGGTTAACAAAAACCTCTCGGTTCAGGGAAACATCAAAAATCTGTTTGATCGCGAGTACAACACTAATCCTTCGGGCGGTGTAGCATTCAACGAACCCCGGAATTATTCAGTCAGCCTTAATTATAGTTTCTGATTATCTCATGGCCTTTCAAGGGAGCGAATCGACACGGCTTCAGTAGTCATCTTTAAGTCCGCTGCTGGAGCCATGAACGGTGAACACCAACTTCCGCGTTTTGCTCATAATTTCCCTATGCCGTGGTTACCTGGCCAGATGAGGGCGAGTAGTTCTATCATAATATTCTCTTCAATTATTGTAATCTGTATCCTTTTTTCTGTAAGAGTTATGAAACAGTGGACCGTGGGCCACAAGTCAGCTCCGGACATTCGTCAAGCAGCGCTCCGATACGCTCAAAATCATCCTTCTGGCTGAATATGAACTGCTCTGCTCGCCAGACCTGTAAATTATTCAGGTGGGTCCGCCGCCATTCTTCAATATTAACCAGCCGTTTGTCCAGTAAACACTTTAGGAAGTCGAGCCTTTCAAAAATATTTAAGCCTCTGCTGCTCACGTTATTCAAAATAAATTTATAGATTAATTCTCGCCCTTCTCTCAGGACGTCATTCAGCGAAGGGCAAACCATGGCCAGCATCAGAGTTGCGGACAAGGGAAGATATATCTGGATGCCTTTCAGGGCTATTCCCGTATTACTCCTGTCACTGAACTCAGTTTCGTTATACAGGGTGACGGGGTTATCCGAAATATAAAAGGGTTTATCCGCCGTTGTTTCAAACAGCAGCCATTCCTTGCCCATAAGCACTGCCATCTCAAAATCGCAGTTAGTTATCTGATCCAGAAAGTTGCCCTTGGTATTTTGTTCAAAGCGCTCTTCGCTGAAATAGCATTCGACTTCGTCACTGGTTATGCCTCTTGACTTGAGCGAATTATAAAGCTCCTGTGCTATGTGCTTCTGGTTCTCATACTCACCCCGTGAACGGAGACATTGCACGGTAACGAACCGGGCCAGATTGATTTTTTCTTCCTCTGAGAGCCCCTGTATGTTCTTCGTGGATATAAGCCTCTGGATCACCGACGCACCTCGGCCTTCATAGAGACACAGCAGGGATTCCAGGCTGACAGTCGTGGGCAGGTCGTGAAGATTGTAAAACCGGTTATGGACCGTGGCATCATTCACGCTCATTTTCATAACCCGCCGGGTTTGTTTATTGATCGCGAATATCTGACCGCCCCGTTTTCTTTTCTCCGTATTGATGGCGAAATTCTGAAGCAGAAATCTCGGTACGGTATGCTGCCTGATAACATCAGTGTGAAGTAATCCCTTATTCTCCATAATGCGCTCCGGTATATAATTAAGGAAGGCCAACCTTATCCAAACGTTATTCTCATACCAGACTTAAATCCAGGATCGTCCGCAATCATTCTTTCAACGAGTAAAAAATCGTTCTTTTCACAGAAAATATACTGCTCGGAAAATCTGACCTGAAGACTGTTGAACCGCATGACCTGATCGGCTTCAACTTTTATCAGCTCATGATTGATAAACACGTCGGCGGCAGCGATACGCAAAAATGGATTGTACCCGTGTGGGATCGTGTGAGGCGCATATGCCATACGAATCTGGATTTCCCTTTTCTCACGCATCTTCTCTTCTCTGATTGAAGGACAGAACATGGCGAGTGTCACCGTGGACGACAGCGGCAGGTAAATCTGGATACCCGGCAGCGCAAGCCCCAGATTGCCGTACGGACCAAACGTTTTATCGTTATGCAGCACTACCGGACTGTCCGAAATGTAGAACGGGTGATCGGGCGTGCTTTCGCAGAGATACCAGTCCTTCGCCAGAATATGATCGATGTGGGAGTCCTGTTGCACAAGTTGCCCGAGGAAAAGATTGCGAGCATCCCTTTGTGGTGAGAAGTCCAGCATCTCCGCTGACTGGTCCGGCGACGCGCCCATTGCTCCAATCTTATTGGTTAGGGTCTGAACAAAACCGTGAATGCGCTGCTGTTCACCATAGGTGCGGGCGCGCTGAACGGCGACGAAGACGGCCAGCCTGTAGCGATCGTCTGCAGACAGCCGCCTTATATCCCGGTGTGCCAGCAAATCGTGAATAACGGGGGCGGCGTCAGTTTCGTAGATCGCCATGAGAGGTTCCAGGCTCATCCTTTCGGGATGGTCGTCCAGGTTATAAAACGTGTTGCGAACCGTCGCGTCTCTGGGGTTAGTCTGATATGCACGGCCCCTCGTCTTGTCAAACCCCCAGAATCGTCTGCGCTTACCGGTGCCGGTAAACAGCTTCAGAAGAAAGTAAGGAACTGTATGCTGTCTGATAACGTTGGTGGTTATTGGAAGCGGACTGGCCATGCTACCTCACTGGAGTCAGGGTGTAGGGACACAGAATCCTCACCGACCGCAATCGTCGGTCCGGTTATGTTACCGCACATGTCAGTTATTCCAAAAAAACGTTCCAGTTTTAAAAGTCGGCTGGTGTGGCGGGAGCATGTCCTAACTGTAAGGGAACAGTATTTACGTCCGCTTCACCCCCTGAGACATCAGACAATCTTTTTATGTCTTCAGTAAGAGCGAATTTCGTTCTTCTGCCGCCAGGAAGTTTTTTTCCTCGTGGTAGCAGGTTCTGGTCTTCCAGCAACGGTAAATGATCCTTTTCCATTTGAACGCCTGAGCCCGGCTCTAGGATTGATGAGATTTTCCTTTTCTCGCTGTCCTGATGGATGTCTTCTTAACCTGGCAAAATAAAAACGGTGATAATGAGCTACTGATTGTTTGCGGAGAATATTCTTACATCGCTTCAACATCGTGCCATTCGCTCTCAAATCATCCGAGGTCAGCACGATGCACACCACCCGTCTCCATGACGCAACGCGGAATATTATTGTCGGCGTACTGATTTTGCTTTCCAGTCTGTCTGCTGCCCGTAGCGCAGACAGCGCCAGTGAACAGGAGCAACTGGCTGCACTCGCCCGCCAGCTCGACCTGGCCGATCGCCTTGCATCCCAGGCGGCCACGCTCTCTCCCGATACGCGCCGCCGCTACCACCTGGACTACAGCGCCTTGCGTGCGGACCTCCACCGTGTTCGCGCCGGTGTCCAGGATTACCTCGTTCCGCAGCGTGCTCAACCACGCGATCCCGTGCCACTCATCGGCAGCTATTCGCACGACGGCGGCCGAGCCAGCGACGAGGAGCCGCCACCGTGACGTCTTCTTCCGCCGCCGCATTCCGGGCCACAGGGGGCTTTAGTCCTGCTGATGTGTCAACAGTTGTGCTCAGTACCCTGTTCGCCGTGCTGTTGCTCTGGGCCGTCTGGGCTCTGCGCACCGCCTGGGTCGGCTGGGCGGAGCACCGCCTGACGCAACGACAGTTCCTGGCTGTCCTGGTGCGGATCCTCGCGCTGTACCTCGTGCTGAGTTTTTTCCTTTTGTCCTGAACAAAGGCACGATTATGAACATGACTCTGATTCTGAAAATGCGGCACGCGGTTACGCGATCCAGTTTTGTCGCACTGTCTGTGGCGCCAGTCACTACGATGGCAGCCGGTCTGCCCACGATGGAAGACCCATCACGTGGGGCGGGCAGCGGCATTATGGAAACGCTGCGTAATTACGGCTACGACATTGTCCTGCTTGTTGCCCTTCTGGTGGTGGCATCGATGTTTATCGGCGTCTGTTATCACGCCTACACCCGTTATTCAGAAATCCATACCGGGCGCGCAACCTGGGGGCAGTTCGGTCTGACCGTGGCCGTCGGTGCCGTGCTGCTGGTCGTCGGTATCTGGCTGCTCACCAAAGCCACCGGTGTTCTGTAAGGCGATATCATGATGCAAGCCCCGCAATCCATGCGCACCGGCGACGGTCTCGTCACTTTCCTGCCGCACCGGCTGAATCGCCAGCCGGTCGTCGTGCGTGGCCTGACGACAGACGAATTGTGGATCTGTAGCGGCCTGTCGGCAGCGGTCGGACTTGTACCCGGCTTGCTGATGGCATGGCTGACCTCAAGCATCGCCATGCTACCCACTCTGATTGTGGCCGGCGTCGCACTCGGCGTCTTCGCCGGAGGTGCCTTCCTGCGCCGACAAAAACGCGGACGGCCTGAGACCTGGCTCTACCGCCAGTTGCAATGGCGTATTACGCTGCGCCATCCCTCACTGGCGCGTTACGTCGGCGGCACCGCGCTGATCACCCGCTCCGGATGCTGGTCGACCCGACGTATGGCCAGGCTAGGGAGGAAAACCTCATGAGCCGTTTTCGCAATGAGGTACACCACCTGCAATCGCACGTCAGAACACTGCGACTTGCCAGTGGCGCATTTCTGCTCATCGCCGTACTGCTCGGCTTTGGGTGGTGGAGTGCACCACGCGACCTGACCATCCATGTCCCGCCGGACCTGCGTTCAGGCAGCACCCGAAAATGGTGGGAAGTGCCGCCGGAAAGCGTTTACACCTTTGCCTTCTATGTCTTTCAACAGTTGAACAGGTGGCCCACGAACGGAGAAGACGACTATCCGCGCAACCTGCATGCGCTCTCAGCCTACCTGACCCCGGGCTGCCAGGCATACCTGCAACAGGATTATGAATACCGACGCAACAATGGCGAGTTACGTCAGCGTGTACGAGGCATTTACGAGATCCCCGGTCGCGGGTATGGCGACAATCCGGGCGTACGCGTACGTGTGCTCTCTCCCCGCGACTGGTTGGTAACGCTGGATGTCAGCGCCGATGAATATTTCGGGTCTGAGCAGGTTAAGCGTGCTCTGGTGCGCTACCCGCTGAAGGTCACCCGCCTGGATGTCGATCCGGAGCGCAATCCATTCGGCCTTGCGCTGGATTGCTACGCCAGCACACCACAACGCATCGAACCGGGCGCCTCGGACACCGCTGATAAAGCGCTGGCGGCCCCGCAGGGAGATACCCCATGAATCGATATGTCCTGATTCTCCTGACCGGCTTGTGTCTGGCAACCACTGCCCATGCCGTCGAGCTCCTGCACTGGGACCGAATGCCACTGGGTATTCCCCTGTATGTCGATCAGGAACGGGTGGCCTTCATCGATCGCAATGTTCGTATTGGCGTGCCGCCCGAGGTCACCGGGAAACTTCGGGTACAAAGCGCCGGCGGCGCGGTCTATCTGCGTGCCAGTACGCCGCTCCCTCCTACCCGTCTGCAATTGCAGGACGTGGAGTCAGGAGAAATCATCCTGCTCGACATTGCGGCCGAAGCGGCTAAAGAAGGTCAAGCCGCGCTGGAACCCGTGCGTATCATCAATGGCGAAGGACCAGAGACCCGCTATGGCGGCACAGCGCAGACACCTCGTCTCCTGGAGAATTCACCAGCACAAACAACTACACAACCCGAAACTCCTGTACCTGTCGTATTGACACGCTACGCAGCGCAGAACCTCTATGTCCCGCTACGCACCGTCGAACCGGTAACAGGTATCGGCCGGGTGAACCTGCATCGCGGCCTCGCGCTGGACACACTGCTGTCCACCCTCCCTGTCCGCGCCCGCGCACTGGCGGCCTGGCGGCTCGAAGACTTCCAGGTGGCGGCCATACAACTCACCAACACCTCGGCGAGATGGATTGAACTTGATCCACGCGCATTACAGGGCAATTTTGTGGCTGCGACCTTTCAGCACCCGGAGCTTGGTCCGGTCGGAGCCCCGACTGACACCACCGTGCTTTATCTCGTCACCCGCACCCGCGGCCTGGCTGACGTGCTGCTGCCAACACTATCGACCGTCGACGCCACGGTAAACCTTCCGGCTACCGCTGCCGAACCGGCCAAAGGGGGTGCATCCGATGCAAAGTAATCCACTGCTCAAGTGGCTGCTGATCCCGGTCGTGTTACTTGTCGTATTCGTCGGTATTCGCCTGTTCTCCGGAGCAAAGACTACCGGCGCATCGGATACCTGGAGCACCAACAGTCAGCTCAGCCCTGACGAAATGAAGGCACTGGGCATTGAGGGCGACACCCCGCGTGATACGGTGGCCACCCTCGTGGCTCAGGTCAAACAACTGCGCAACGAACTGCATACGGCCCTGAATGACAACAAGAATCAGAAGGTCGAAAACGAACGGTTGCGGGCACGCGAAAGCGCCATCGATCAGCGGATCCGGACGACCCTGGACGGCGAACGCAGCCGGTTGCAGCAGGAACGTGACCAGGTCGCCAGCGACCGCCAACAGACACAGGGCCTGCTCCAGGGCCTGCAGCAGCGTCTGGACGGGCTTACCGGCAAGGGCAGCAACGCTGACCTGCCGGTGGGACTGGGGCTGGAAGAGGGAGACGGTCAGCAGTTCGGCAACAACCTGCACTGGGTAGAACCGGCCGATACACGGCACGGTGACAAAAATTCGGGGACGGGTGGCTCTCCGCCGTTCCCAACCAGCTTTGGCCCCGCACAAAAGACCCTCCAGGCCACAGCGGAATCGGTAGCCAATGCGGGCAGTCGCGCACTCGGTACATCTTCCACGCCCGTCTACACGGTACCCACCAATTCGACATTGATGGGCTCTGTTGCGATGACGGCACTGATCGGCCGCGTGCCGATCGACGGGACCGTGAATGACCCGTATCCGTTCAAGGTGCTGGTTGGTGCGGACAACCTGACCGCGAACGGCATCGATATTCCGGACGTGACTGGCGCAGTGATCAGCGGCACAGCCTCCGGCGACTGGACGCTCTCCTGTGTGCGCGGGCAGATCCGCTCAATGACGTTCGTTTTCAACGACGGGACGATCCGAACCCTGCCGGAAGATGCTCCTGGTAACACGAGCAACAGTAACAACACTCAGAACACCGGCACCGCAACCCAGGGCGGTCTGGGTTGGATCAGTGACCCTTATGGCATCCCCTGCGTGTCAGGCGAAAGGCGCAGCAATGCCCAGCAGTATCTCGGCAGCCAGGCACTCATCACTGCGGCCGGCGCAGGCACAGCGTCGCTGATTAAGTCTGACGGCGGCAGTGCCTCCTACATCAGCAACAGTAACGGCACGCTCGGTACCGTGGGCATCACCGGCAACGAAGCAATGGGACGGATCCTGGCCGGGGGGGTGCAGGAGATGTCTCAGTGGGTCAACAAACTTTATGGACAGGCCTTTGCTGCCGTGTACGTACCGCCAGGCGCAAAAGTCGCCATCCATCTTGAACAACAACTCAAAATCGACTACGACGCCAGCGGACGCCGTGTCAACCATCAAACCGGAGGCTTGCATGCTACGGATCTGGACTAACACCACGATCGGCCTGATGACCGTGTTAATCCTCTCCTCACTGGGCGGCTGTGCGACCAGCAAGGAGAGGCTGCTTCCGCATGGCGACAGCACAATGCTTGATGTCTGGAACCAGCAAACCGGCGGAAGCGCAGGTGGAGGTCAGCTCGCGCGTCAACTGCTCGACGCGCGTCAGGTGTTACGCCGCCCGCTGACCACCGACGACCTGCAGGCGGCACCGGGCGCCAGTGCCGCATATACCCGTACCGCCGCCAACGAAATCTACCGCCAGTTCCACCGGCTGCCAAACCCCGACCTGATGATGTACGTATTCCCGCATCTTGCGGGCACCGACCCCGTTCCCGTTCCTGGCTACACCACCGTGTTCCCGCTGTACCAGCGGGTGCAGTACGCCATGCCCGGCGAACGGACGGAGGACTACTGATGGTCCTGCTCAAAAAGCGGCACCAGCAGACTCCGCTGTCGCCCCCCGGATCAGCGGACGCATGGGACCGGCATGTCGCCGAACTCGCTTCTCATGGCATCCCCGAGCCAGGCAGCCAACTGAAGCACGGTCGCCCAGCCACCGATGCGGATACCCAGCGCCTCTACGCCATCGCGCCATCATTTGCCGATCTGCTGCCCTGGGTCGAATATCTTCCCGACTCGCAGGGCATGCTGTTAGAGGACGGGCAGTCAGTCGCCGCATTCTTCGAACTGACGCCGGTCGGCACCGAGGGACGAGATCCAGAATGGTTGTGGAAAGCGCGTGATGCGCTGGAAAACGCGTTGCAGGACTCGTTCGACGAACACGACGAACATCCCTGGGTGGTCCAGATCTATGCACAGGACGAAGCGAACTGGGAAAGTTATCTGCGCTCACTGGAAAGCTACATCCAGCCCCGTGCGAAGAACAGTGAATTCACCAATTTTTATCTGAAATTCTTTGCTCATCACCTGCAGGCGATCGCAAAACCTGGCGGACTGTTCGAGGACAATACCGTCAGCCGCCTGCCCTGGCGCGGCCAGCACCGGCGCGTACGCATGGTGGTCTACCGGCGCGTACCCACGGCGACTTCGCGCCGCGGCCAGTCGCCCGAACAAGCGCTCACCACCATCTGCGACCGGCTGACCGGCGGCCTGGCGAATGCCGGCGTCAGGGCACGACGCATGGATGCGGCAGATATCCACGACTGGCTGCTGCGCTGGTTCAATCCCTGCCCCACTCTCATTGGCGATTCTGCTGATGACCGTGAGCGCTTCTACGCCCTGACACGTTACCCGGACGAAACCGAACCCGGCGAGCTTGAACTGACCAGCGGCGATTTTGCCCAGCGCCTGTTCTTCGGCCAGCCACGTTCTGACGTGGAGGAAGGCACCTGGTACTTCGACAGCATGCCGCACCGCGTCATCGTGCTTGACCGCCTGCGCACACCGCCACAAACCGGGCATATCACCGGGGAAACGCACAAGGGCGGCGATGCCTGCAACGCCCTGTTCGACCAGATGCCTGAAGACACGGTGATGTGCCTTACCCTGGTAGCCACCCCGCAGGATGTGCTCGAAGCGCATCTGAATCATCTGTCGAAGAAAGCCGTCGGCGAGACACTGGCCTCCGAACAGACCCGCCAGGATGTGCAGCAGGCGCGCGGGCTGATCGGCAGCGCCCACAAACTCTATCGCGGTGCGCTTGCGTTCTACCTGCGCGGTCACGATCAAGCCGAACTCGATGCGCGTGGCCTGCAACTGGTCAACGTGATGCTCAACGCCGGCCTGCAACCGGTTCGGGAAGAGGATGAGGTTGCCCCACTCAACAGCTACCTGCGCTGGCTACCAGGCGTGTTCGACCCGGCCGCCGACAAACGGCAGTGGCACACCCAGCTCATGTTCGCCCAGCACGCCGCCAATATCTCGGCCGTGTGGGGCCGCAGCCGCGGCACCGGGCACCCTGGCATCACCCAGTTCAACCGCGGTGGCGAGCCCATTACGATCGATCCCCTGAACCGGCTGGACCGGCAGATGAATGCTCATCTTTTCCTGTTCGGCCCCACTGGCTCGGGTAAAAGCGCCACGCTCAACAACCTGCTTATCCAGATGACGGCCGTCTACCGTCCCCGTCTGTTCATCGTTGAAGCCGGGAACAGTTTCGGCCTGCTCGGCGATTTCGCAGCACGCCTGGGTGTCAGCGTCCATCGGATCAAGCTTGCGCCGGGCTCAGGCGTCAGCCTGGCGCCGTTCGCCGACGCCTGGCGTCTGGTGGATACCCCCGAACAGGTAGAGACCCTGGACGCCGATGCGCTGGATGAAGACCGGCAACCTTCGGCTGCGGCGGTTGAAGGCGAGGAGCAGCGCGATGTGCTCGGCGAATTGGAGATCACTGCACGACTGATGATCACCGGCGGCGAGGAGAAGGAAGAAGCACGCATGACCCGCGCTGATCGCAGCCTGATCCGCCAATGCATCATCGACGCAGCAAATCGTTGTGTAGCCGAACAACGCACGGTACTGACCCGAGACGTACGCGATGCCCTGCGCACGCGCGGCGGCGATGCATCGTTGCCGGAAATACGCCGCGCCCGGCTGCTGGAGATGGCCGACGCGATGGACATTTTCTGCCAGGGAACCGATGGCGAAATGTTCGACCGGTCCGGTACTCCGTGGCCCGAAGCCGATATCACCATCGTGGACCTGGCCACATTTGCGCGCGAAGGCTACGGCGCGCAACTCGCGATCGCCTACATCAGCCTGATTAATACGGTCAACAACATCGCTGAGCGCGATCAGTTCCTTGGCCGGCCAATTATTAACGTGACCGACGAAGGCCACATCATTACGAAGAATCCGCTGCTGTCCCCCTATGTGGTGAAGATCACCAAGATGTGGCGAAAGTTGGGGGCATGGTACTGGCTGGCAACGCAGAACATCGACGACCTGCCGAGGGAGGCAGAGCCGATGTTGAATATGATCGAGTGGTGGATCTGCCTGAACATGCCGCCGGACGAAGTGGAGAAGATCGCCCGCTTCCGTGAACTCACGGCCGCGCAGAAGGCCCTGATGCTCTCTGCCCGCAAGGAATCGGGCAAGTACACCGAAGGCGTGATCCTCTCTCGCTCCATGGAAATCCTGTTCCGCGCGGTTCCACCCAGCTTGTATCTGGCACTTGCCCAAACCGAACCCGAAGAAAAAGCCGAACGTTTTGCACTGATGCAGAAGTACGGCATCAGCGAACTGGATGCCGCCTTCAAGATCGCCGAAATGATCGACCAGGCGCGCGGCATCGAATCCCTTCCGCTTGATGCCCTGACGCAATGAAGGAGCGCCCATGAACCTGATCAATCGTCTCAAGCGCCCTTTATCGCCCACGCGTCTTGTGCTCATCCTGGCAACCTGTCTGTTCACGGGCATGGCGATGTGGGCACTCCAGACGCTGACCCAGACCGAGCCGGACATGCCGACAGATGCGACAGCGCCATCGACGCATAACGGCCCCCCCTGGCGCTACGGCAAGGCCGATGCACGCTACACTCTGGTGGAATATGCCGACCTGGAATGTCCGTTTTGCCAGGCCTATTTCCCGGGGCTCAAACAATGGATCGATGCCAACCCCGAGGCGAACTGGCAATGGCACCATCTCCCCTTGCAGATGCACGAACCCGCGGCCAGCCGCGAGGCACGCCTGGCCGAATGTGCCGGCGAAGCGGGCGGACAGGCCGCATTCTGGCAGGCCGTCGAATGGATCTACACGCACACCCGCAGCGAGGGTCAAGGACTGCCGGACAACACGCAGTACCCCGGCATCACCGCCTCGATGCAACGATGCCTGGATAGCGATCGCCCTGATACGGTGATCCGGGCACAAAGCGAGCAAGCCGGACGCGACGGGATCACCGCCACGCCAACCCTGCAGTTGAAGGACAACACGACCGGCAAGACGCTGCTGTTGCACGGACCGGTGGAAGGCGACGCCCTGCTGTCGGCACTCGACATGGTGTCCACGAACGAGACCGCCGCGGCAGAAACCACGGACATCCCCATGCCTGCCGACGATGTCGGCGACATGCCCAGGTAGCCAGGGTCTTCAAGGCTACGGCGCGCCTCGTGCGCGTTGATCCTCCAGCTCGCTTCGCATCCATCTACGCGAGCGGCCACCGGCTTAACCTCAACGGTGGCGGATGCTCCTTCGTTCCAGTCGATTTCCTGTCATCCCCTGGAGGGTTCGCCCTCATCGGGGCATGCGCCCTCCATTTTGCCTATAGGAGCAGTGCCATGTCCTCTCTTCATGCTGTAACCGCTATCCCCAACACACCCTCGTTGGAGCAACATGCAATCCAGTACGAGGATCATCTCATTCATCAGGCCCTTGACCTGCTGGTGCACCGTATCTTCAAAGGGGGTCCTGCAATGCAAAACCCCAGCGCTGTCTTTGACTACCTGCGGCTGCAACTGGCCGGCGAGCCGAGCGAAATCTTCGCCGTCCTGTTCCTCAACTCCCAGCACGAAGTCATCGCCTGGGAACCCGTGTTCACCGGCACGATCGATGCGGTTACTGTCCACCCACGCGTAATCGCACAAAGGTGTCTGATCCACAACGCCGCCGCCGTGATACTGGCCCACCAACATCCTTCAGGCTATACCGAGCCCTCCCTGGCCGACAAACTAATCACCCAACGGCTGAAAGTTGCGCTGGAGATGTTCGACGTCAGGGTGCTGGATCATGTTGTCGTCGGCAAAAGCGAACCGTTCTCCTTCGCTCAGGCAGGCTTGTTGTAAGCCCTTCGAAGTCCGAACCAATGTCATGTCGTGCATTCAATCGCTCGAAGCTGATCCCTGCGGGAGCCCTGGCTCCCGCTTTTTCAGGGAGTGGGCTGTTCTGCTTCAAAAAAATCCCGAATGTCAGCCACGATTTCGTTGCGCTGTATCAGTAGTGAGTACCGGTAGATATGCGTTGCATCAGCATAGGGCACGCTCGCCGGATAGCTGGGAACTGTCCGACAAAGAAGGTCGTCATCATCGAGGTTCAGATGGGTCCGGCATGCGACGGGGCGATGCTCGTAAACAACGCACTCTCCTTCATTACCGAGAAAAGGACAGGGTCTCTGCCTGCTGCGAAGGACTATATATCGTTGCTGCTCACCCATTGCCACGATGTCGATGACACGTATGGGCGACTCCGGCCTCCGCATTGAACGGTCAGAGCAAGCGGCCAGAACTTCCGCCTCTCCCTCCGAAATCATCACGGGTAGATGGCAACAATGGCTGCAACCCTTGCGACAAGCGGCAAGGTGCAAGCTGATCTACCCATTCGGATGCGGCTTCGTGCAGCAACATGGGGATACGCATGCTTCTTTCGGGTAGGCCGGCAGCGCGGTCCAACAACTTCTGTACCGGCTCCCATTGTAGTTTCTGGTTCTGAGCTTCCATCTTGCCCCATAGCGACGGGTACTCGGGCGCGTTGCTCCTCGACCAGTCGTGCTTGTTCGGCAGTCAGAGCAGCAGAAGTCATCGAGTGAACCAGGGTGCTAAAGAGATGTACTCTCGAAAGGAAAAATCGTACAGAACTGACCTACTTTTTCATACTACCCGACCGTACCGCTCCATTGCCGTTCCCCAGTTTTCCTTCAGCAAACCGGGGCCATCCCTTCAAATACGGTTTGAGCCGCGTACCTATTCCCTGCTGCGAAAAGTAACCCTGCGAGGTGAACTCTGAGACTATCCCAAACAGTCCGGAGCACCGTCCATGCTGCAGCCGTTAAGCCCGCCAGTTCTCCATTCCCCCACGAGCCCCAAAGTGGCTGGCATCGCGTTGCTCTTATCGATGCTCACCATGAATGCCTACGCGACAACAGATGTGCGCGTGTATACCGACAAAAACTTTCCGTTGGTTGCTTCCCAGGATGCTGCCGCGGTCATTTACATGGATGCAGCGCAAGAACTTGAAGCGGGACTAACCGCGGGTCTACCTGTAGACCCGGTACAGGCCGAATCATTGCTACGACAACGACTGCAAGACGGGGAACAGGTATTGCAGCTCAAGCTTGCCGCAGCCTACCAGGGGATCACTGAAGCATGGGGATTGGGTATCACCAAGCTCCCCGCCGTCGTCGTCGATCGCCGCTACGTGGTCTACGGCGAACCCGATGTCGCCCGTGCCGTCCAGCGCATCGAGGCATACCGGAGGGCATATCCATGAATCGCCCTCTCTCTACCACCCGCCGCATGCGGCTGGCCCTTGCCACATTTATGCTCGGCACCGCCGGCTCTGTCTTTGCCGTGAACACCGCCAGCATCATCGCTTCCAGCCTCTCGCCCGACTGCCTGGAGTACCGCGTTGCGGGCATCTGCTACTGGCTCTACTGCACGCCGTTTGGGTGCAGCGTGCGCACCTCGGTCAAGATCCGCCACTACATTCCCGATGCGGTGGTCTCCAGCTACGCCAATACCGGTGAGACCCCCTGGGCCGAGGTTCGCACCCTGAGCCTGCCCAACACCACCGCACAGGCCGGTGGTGACGGCACCACCAATCATGACGGCGAAAACAACCTCTCCCGATTCAGGAACGCCGATGTCATCGGCCATCCCGGCGGCGAAATTTTCAGTCGGTTCGCCAGCGCCTCGGGCTACACCTGCGCCGGTGCCGGTACCGCCTTCATGCCCTACTTGTTGAGCACGCTGGATACGATCGCATGGCGCTACAACGTGCCCGAAATGGTCTACCCCGAAGCGTTGACGCCAGGCATGCGCGAAGTCGGCGCGCGCAGCACCGCCAATCTCTGGGGCAACGTCTACCCCCGCGGCGGTTTTGTGCACCAGAGCGATGACTACAAGGCCGGCGCTGTCGTCGCCCAGCGGGCCGGCGACATCGTCACCCGACACGGCCAGATCCATGTCTACCAGCCCCTGCTCGCCAACGCACGTGACGGCTACTGGCCCGCTGGCGAACTGGTTGAAGGCGATCCAAAAACCGGCAAGTGGCAGGAGCTGACGCCAACGCTGTCCAGCAGCTGCGCAGTGTTTCCGCATGACAATGCTCAGGTGCAGGCACAGCAAGGTGACTACGCATGGGCCCTGTGGCGTCCCTACGCCTGTTGCCAGCGCCGGGGACAGATTTTCCTCGGCAGCACCGATTTCCAGTGAGGCGCCCATGAACATTCACCACGCCACTCACTCACCTCGCCTTGCGGGCCTGCTGTTGACTGCCACACTACTCATGCCCACAGTTGCCCACGCGCAGACCCTCATTGACTCAAACGGCATGAGCTCCAGCGGTCACGTCATCGGTGACGATGTGCTCTACAGCATCGGCGGCGGCCGCGCTGTTTCGATGGGTCCTGCCGGCAACATGCAGAGCCTGGGCGTGGGCGCCGGCTGGAACAGCAATCTCATTTGCGGAAACATGGATATCAGCACAACGATCCAGAATCAGCTGAACGGCATCACTAACGGCTTTCAGTCGATCATGAGCAATGTGATCCAGAATGCCACCGGCGCAGTCGCCTCGCTACCGGCATTGATCATCCAGCGCGCAGACCCGGCACTCTACAACCTGCTCACCAATGGCATCCTGCAGGCGAGACTTGATTTTGACCGCAGCAAAACCACCTGCCGCGCGATAGCCAACCGGCTCGCGGACATGGCTGGCGGCCAGGCGAGCTGGGATCAACTGGCAGAAGGTCTGACGCTTAAACAATCAGTCACAAGTGGAGATGCCGTGTCTGCCGTCGAGCAAGCCGAAAACAGCAGGGGCAACAATGGCGTTCCCTGGGTCGGCGGCAACAATGCTGGCGGCTCGGGGCAGAGCGCAATCAGGGTTGTCAGCGATGTCACCAAAGCCGGCTACAACCTGCTCAACGGGCGCAGCGCCACCGACACATCATCCATCTCCGCAGAGAGCTGCAGCACCCGGCTCACGTGTCAGACCTGGTCATCGCCTCAGGCTGCGGCCGACTGGGCCACGCGAGTGCTCGGAGAACGTGAGCAGCAGACTTGCGAGAACTGCACCAAGACGCAGACCACGCCGGGTGTCGGCCTGACACCTCTGATTCAGGAAGAGTACGAAACCAAACTGCAGGCACTGCAGGACCTGGTCACGGGCGTGAAACCTACCACTACTGCGAACCTTGATGCGGCAGGTAGTAACGCACTGCCCATCACCCGCGGTGTGATCGAAGCGCTGCGCGACGAGCCTGATCAGGATGTGCTTGGCAAGCGCCTTGCCTCAGAGGTCGCCCTCTCCAGCGTCCTCGAAAAAGCCCTGCTGTTACAGCGCACCCTACTGAGTGGCGCAAAGGAACCCAACGTGGCGTCTAACGAACTGGCCGTCAATGCCATCGGGACCGAGAACACCGCCCTGGAACAGGAGATCAGCAATCTCAGGACCGAACTGGAGCTGCGGCGCGAACTGGCAGGAAACTCGGCCATGTCGTTGATCCAGCGCCAGGCCGTGCGGGCTGCGGGCTCACGAGGCATTTTCGAAGGGGACACCACGCGTGACCGGCTTGACGAGATCCAGAAACCGCGGAGCAATACCCAATGAGGACGATGATCCGCTGGGGACTCACCCGGCTGTTCAACCGCCGCATCGGAATGTCGCTGCTCTGGTGTGCACTGATTATCGGTATCGCTGTACTGGTCAACCTGGTGGGTATCAGTCTCATAGGCGGTATTGAACACTGGCAACGCTGGCTCCATTCGCATGCAGGCCTGTTCCTGGCCTGGCGGATGATCCTGTACGGGGCAACAGCCTGGGGATGGCACTGGATGCGCCAGCGTGTGCTACAGCGTGAACCCTTACCCCTGACCCGCCAGCGTCTGTTGCGCATTGAGATTGCCGCGGTCGCCGCCATCGTGCTGATGGAAGGCAGCACCTGGTGGCAATACGGATTAAGGTGAGGACACAGGCATGACACTCTACACGACCGACTATCTGGAGTATTACCTGACACTGGTGGGCTGGATCGTCAACAATGGCATCTGGGCTACGCTGGTTGCCAGTGGTGTATTTGCCCTGCCCTTCATCGCCATTATCGTCCAGGAATGGCTACGCGCGCGCACCGAAGGTGCCGATGAAGGCAACAAGGGCGTGCTCTCGTCCCTGCGTATCGAGAACCGGGTATTTGTCGCGATAATGGTGATCCTGTTCGCCGGTGTTCCCTTCATCCCGGCGGATTTGAGCACTATCAAATTTGATACCACCCGCTCTACACAATGCCAGGTCAGTGTTCCGAAGCCCGCAGACACCGGCTGGGCTGGTGTCTACACCACGCTCAATAACCAGAGCGCGCTGGTGCCAGTCTGGTGGTTTTTCATGCACAGCCTGTCAAAAGCGCTCACCAGCGCGGCCATAGCCGCCATCCCCTGTGGTACCGACCTGCGCCAGCTCCGCATGGACGTCGATGCCACCCGTATCAATGACCCCGTACTGGCCCAGGAAATCGCCGACTTCACCCACGACTGCTATGGTCCCTCACGTGCGAGGCTGTTCATGAACCGTCCGACGCTTTCCGAGGTGCAGATGAACGATGTCACCTGGATCGGTTCGAACTATTTCCTTACCGCCAGCGGTTTCTACGACACCTACCACTCCAGCACGCCGCGCACGGCCTGGCCCTTTGATGCCACCCGCGACGCGGGGCTGGCCCAGGTCGACAGCGGCGGGGGCTACCCGACCTGCCAGCAGTGGTGGACCGATGGCGACAGTGGTCTGCGCGCTCGTCTGCTGGCGCAGGTTGATGCCGATCTGCTGACCCGCATCGCCAAATGGGCCGGCTTTCTGTCACAGACCGAGGTTGACGATTCAGTCATCCGGGCGGTGGTATCTCCCCGACAGCAGAAAATGAACCAGGGTGCCGTCTATTCCGATTATGGCGGGCAGATCGACAAGACCCTGCCTAACATCGTCACCCGCGCAGCGGGTGATGTGGGCGTGACAATAGGGTCGCTGGCCTATTTCCCGGCGATGGATGTGGTGCGCCAGGCACTGCCGATGGTGCTGTCGCTGCTGAAGATGGCGTTGGTCATCTGCCTCCCACTGGTGTTGATGATCGGCACGTACGAGCTGAAGGCGATGGTGACCGTGAGCTGCATTGAGTTTGCGCTGTTTTTCGTGGACTTCTGGTTCCAGCTGGCGCGCTGGCTCGACTCAACCATTCTTGACGCACTGTATGGCTGGGGCTGGGGCGCAGATCGCCCGCATACCAACTTCGAACCGCTGATGGGCCTGAACAATGCCTTCGGAGACATGACGCTCAACTTCGTCACGGCGACGATGTTTATTATGCTACCGGGTTTTTGGGTGACCGCCTTGGCTTGGGCCGGAGTACGGGCTGGCAACTTTGTTCAGATGATGACGATGGCGACCGATGGAGCAAAATCGGCGGGATCAAAAGGACCAGGAACCATTTCCAAGTCACTCAGGTAAATTTCCCTGCCTATTACTCGTCATCATCATAGGGATCTCCACTATCGACCCGTATATCGCCTCGATACAAGCCATATCCTGCGGGACCAACGCGCCATTGCGGTTGCTCCTCTTCTTCATCATTCTCGTCCAAATTGCGTGCGGCGCAGGCGGCCAAGATCAAAAATATCAACAGGAGTGCCAGCCAGAAAGAGATATACAGCAGTAATACCCAGACAACCAACTTGCCCGACCATAGCAAAACCGAGGCCGTGACCGATGAGAATCCCCGGGAAACCAGCCAGGTAATCGCCTTGCGTTCGCCTTGGGTATAAGCCCGCCACCCGCGGCCGAAACGGTGGCCCCAACGTTCTGCGTAACGGCTATAACTGTCTCCGGTTCTCATGGTCGTCTCCTGCTATAAAGACATCCCGGTCAACTACGAACGAACGGATTCCTGATGGTGAGGCTGTCTTCCAGAATCTGTCCATGATTCATATCTTCACTGTACAGGGTCAGGCATTCAGCCGTGGTTGCGGCAGCGACGATACAGGCATCGTAAAAAGACAACTGGTGCCGCAGTGCCACCTGACGAGCCCTGTCATGAACCTCCACCGTCAGCGGCACCACATCACAGAAACTCCGGACCAGTTCCAGAAAACTTCCGATATCTTCCCAGCTCATCGCGAGTTTACGACGGCATACGCTGGTCACTTCATTGAGAACCTGCACGCTGATGACAGGACGCGTCTTCAACAGAGCTTCAGCGCTATCGGCCTTGACCGGATCCTCAGATAACAGGTAAAGCACAACATTGCTGTCCAGAAATGCACCCGTTTTAGCCACGCTCAGAGTCCTCTTCACGGCTGAACCTGAAATCGGCCGGGAGCTTACCGCGGAAATTACGCAACCGCGCCAGCAGCTCTTCAGTACCCGGTTTTCTGCGGACAGCAAACGTGCGCGGATCGTCTATGATAATCTCGATATCGTCACCCTCCCGGAGTTCCAGTGCCTCGACCAGACTGGCGGGCAGTCTGACCGCGAGACTGTTACCCCATTTTGCAACCTGCATGAACCACCTCCATTGATATACATTTTAAATTGTATATCACACATCAAGAATAACAAGTCTGAGCCTGGTGGCCAGGGCGCACTACGCTGCTGAGGTGGGGACTTTTGCTCAATCAATCCCTACGGACCTGGATCAGGTTCCACACCGATTTGATAGTCAGCCACGAATTCAGGCCAGTCCACATGATCGACCAGCTCGATATCCGCACTGACCCGGATTTTTTCCCTTGCCCGGTCAAACAGGGCGATACTCGCAGAAGGATAGTTGTTCCGCGACGGATAGAGCACACCGTCAAATAGTGGCGCATCATCGTCTCCTCCTGACAGCTTATGTACCCGGGCAGATACCCCCTGCGTGTGGGTATAGTTGCGACTGGATAATTGCTCCAGATTCAGGCCAAAGTAGCCCGCCATGACATTCGGTGCCGTGAGATCGGCCAGACGTAGCTCTTCATCCACACCGACAGCCCGCACCAGACGACTCCGGACTTCTTTCAATGCCACTGAACGTTTGGTAGCCGCGAGCCACTGGTGCTTGTGAAACATCGACTCCATCAAGGCCGTAGGAAGATCCCGCCCCAGGTAGAGCACGCCATAGGTTTTTGCGGGATCGTCGTAGCGATTGGTGCCATCGCGACCATAATACAGAGGGCTCCCCCGGTACGTGATACGACTCACGTGCTGGAGCAACTGACCTGCGTCTATCCGGAACGTTGGCAATTCAATACTCACTCCAACCTCTTCTCATTAACCCAAATGCACACCCAGCACATTGCATACTGCCCTGACCACATCATCGAGCGAATCAGCCGTCACCGCCTCTACCGGCGAACGTTCACCCAGGCCTTCGAGCGGCTCAGACAGCGCACGGTAGATCGTCCAGTTGTCAACGCCATCGACTTTCTGAAGTACGGCCTGTGTCAACTGCTGCTTCACCGGTTCAAGCTGCCAGTCGGGTAGTTTCTGACCGCGTGGCCCCACATTTAAAGCCAGTAGCCGGCGAGCCTCAATGTCCTTGTAAATTTGCTGACGCGATTTGTCTGCCAGACTGGCGAACTTAAGTAGCGGCAGATTGTGCGGCTGGTTAAAGGCTTCCAGCTGGAGCATACGGCCACGCTGGATATCCGTTTCGCCAGGTTCCCAGCGCGTGTGGGCGCGCAGGGCCGCAGCCTTTCGTGCCAGGGATTGCTCCACCGTGTCGACCTCCAGGGTGGCAGGAAGCTCCACCGCTTCGACGCTTTTATGAACGAACACCTGGAGTTCTGCCGCAAAGGCGCGAGCATCCCGGATTTCAACAGTCTTGAAAAAGCGATGCACATCCGCCTCGGTGATACGTGGCAGATGGTCGGCAATGAATTCAAGGGTCTTGGGCATGGTCAACTCCCGTAGTCAAGGCTGGAACATAGAGATAACTTTAGTCTCCGTTGTCTACTATGTCAACTTTGACAACTCAAGATACTCTCATTACTAAGAGCACCGTCCCAAGAAACACTATTATTCGTTGCATAGCCTAGTTCAGTCCAGCGCGCCGATGCCCTGAACAATCCGTTCAGGCTACCTCCACATTGGTAGATGAGTCACCTTTCAGTTTGCTTTATACCAAAAGGTTAAAAGGCCAAAGGGCCGGATAAGGGAACGGGCAGCAAGGGGAAAGGCCCTACCTGAAAAGGCGAAAAGGTCACCTGCCAGTCCATCATCGGGGACACGACATGCTGTCACTCTTCCAGCGCAAAAAGGCTCAGCCCATTATCATCCGACAGCCAGCATCCACCGTAGAGCTAACCAAAGGGCTGCTGCGACCCGAACCGGCTGCATCGCTGCTGGCTACGCCACGGCGACAGCGTCTGCTTGAACACATCTGGCAACGCACCTCCCTGTCGCGCAACCAGTTCACCACTCTCTACCGCAAACCGCTGGAGCGCTACGCCGCACTGGTACAGCTCCTGCCCGCCTCGGAGAGCCACCATCATGCTTACCCCGGCGGCCTGCTTGATCACGGTCTGGAGATCGTCGCCTTCGCACTGAAACTACGGCAGGCCCATCTGCTGCCCGCGGGCGCGACACCAGAAGATCAGGTTTCACAGGCCGAGCCCTGGACTGCAGCTGTCGCGTATGCAGCATTGCTCCATGACATCGGCAAGATTGCCGTCGATCTGCACATTGAATACGAAGACGGCAAGGTCTGGCACCCCTGGCATGGGCCGCTGACGCGGCCCTATCGGTTCCGCTACCAGAAAGACCGGGAGTATCGTCTGCATGGCGCCGCCACAGGACTGCTCTACGGCCAGGTGCTCGATTGCAGCATACTCGACTGGCTGAGCGACTACCCCACCCTGTGGGCCTCATTGATTTACGTACTGGCTGGCCAGTACGAGCATGCTGGCGTGCTGGGCGAACTGGTCGTTCAGGCTGATCAGGCATCGGTTGCTCAGTCACTTGGCGGTGATCCTGCCCGCGCCATGACCGCCCCAAAAAACTCACTGCAACGCAAGCTGGTCGACGGCCTGCGTTACCTGCTGCGCGATGAGCTCAAGCTCAACCAGGCAGGCCCATCGGACGGGTGGCTGGACCAGGACGCACTCTGGCTGGTCAGCAAGACCGTTTCGGACAAGCTACGTGCTTACCTGTTATCGCAGGGCATCGAAGGCATCCCGTCAAGCAACACAGCCGTATTCAACGTGCTGCAGGAGCACGGCATCCTGTTGCCCACACCGGAAGGCAGAGCTATCTGGAAAGCAACAATCACCAGTGAGACTGGCTGGTCGCACAGCTTCACACTGCTGCGCCTTTCCCCCGCCCTCATCTGGGAGCACGACAAGCGCCCCTCTCTGTTCTCAGGCAACGTAGAACTCGTGCAGGATGCTGCTGACAGCGCCGTTCCGCCGCAGGACAGTACGGTACCGAACACAACTCCCCCCGAAACCTCAACTGTGGTCACTGGCCCGGGTTCTGATAGGATGTCCCCCATAGAAGGCTACCGACAGCCCATGGTATTGAATGCCGTCGAGGATCTGCTCGATTTGTTCGACTCCCCCGATGAAGTACCACCGCCGTCACAGACTACGACACAATCCGCATCGTCAAAGAACGCCAGTGAGTCCTCGTCGTCGGTAGTTGGTGGGAGCAACGACACACCCGCCATCGGATCCGGCGAGCACTTCATGACCTGGCTGAAGCAGGGACTCCTGTCGCACAAACTCATCATCAACGACGCAAAAGCGCTGGTGCATACCGTCAACGATACGCTCTATCTCGTCAGCCCGGGGCTGTTCCAGCGCTATGCACAGGAACACCCGCAAATCGACGCTTTGGCAAAAAGGGAAGAAATGCAGAACTGGCTGTGGATGCAGCGACGTTTCGAGAAGCTGAAGCTCCACCGTAAGCAACAGGATGGACTTAACATCTGGACCTGTATGGTGACAGGCCCTCGCAAGACCCGTCGCCTGCATGGGTATATGCTGGAAGACCCCAGGGGAGTATTAAATATTACTACGCCAAACAACCCATACCTGAGCTTGATGAAACAAGAACATACGGAAACACAGTAATATTTAATAACGCGTGTACACTGATTCATATATGGATTGGTTTATCTGTAACATCAGAACGACGACGCTCAATGAGACCCTATCCCCATATCCAACATTGAAACCCCTGAGTGGCGGATAAAGAGCTCAATTGCCCGACCCACGCCATACTATTACCAATCTGATCCAACCCAGGAGACCATACGCATAAACTTCCTACCGCTGGGATAAGAACCACAATACCTCCGTCAACGTCCCTCTTTAATGGGAAAACTTCACAGGCATCATCCTCACCTGCGGCGTTAACGTTTTTTACAGTAAAGAGGTATCGGGATATTCACCCCATACCTTTTCTATATGCCTTTCAACAACCATATAAAAATGAAAGGCATTTACATGCTGTTTCTAATAATCAAAAGGATACGGGTATTCATGCACTTTTTTAATAATGTTTTTTACATCATCGCGTTCATAAATACTTCTTTCATCAATGCTCTTCCTGTTATCAGGGATACACACCCATATTGGCGGGGAAATCTTCGCCACATCGAAAACATATAAATTCAATGAGGTGCGTGGGCCATTGGTACTGTAATTTGTGTGTTCATTACAGATAACGCCATCGACGTTCATACTATGAACAGTTCTCATGAAAAATTCTATCCAGTGCCGAACAAAATTTTGCTGCACCATGTTTTTAAAAATTCTGTCTATGGGGGGGTTATCCGGGAGAGCATTCAACTTTTTTTCCCACTTAGCATACGTCTCATTAATAGTAATGTAAGGTCGCAAGATTTGTCCTGTGGAACAAAATCTTTCCCATTCAGAGAGACTGCCCGATGCAATATGCATGGCACCAAACGAGTGAGCCCTTATTTTCCTCCACAGTTCTTCAGAAAAAATAGAGTCTTCTAATAAATTTACAATCCTGGCGCTCTCATTTATTTTAATTTTACAGCGACCGTGCCCTGCACCTTTAAGGAGTTCATTGTCAACGCTGAAAGAAATAAAACTGTGTGGAATAAGTTCCCTCTTAAATACTGACGTTGTTTCTTCCAGAGCCCAGTTATCAAAATAGACATTCGTGCCATGATACCATTCTTGCATTTTCTTTTCCTTTATATAACATCAAAACCAATGACAATTTTATCACGGCGCTTATCTGACGCTGTCAGATTTATTAAAAAACAGCGCGAGATATTTTATTTATTTCCCGAATAACCTCTCATGGAGCCAACCGTTATTGGTAAGCAGGAATACATTTGTTACTTTAAGCGGTTCCAGTTCTGAATCAACGTCTTTTTTAAGCTGTCTGTTCAGTTCGGCAACTTCAGGTGACTTATCCCAGTCAGGTATATCAGTTACTTTGTAGGAGAAAGAAACTCTGGAAATTTTCTGACCCATAGCATCTGAAGGTTCCGTGAAATTACTGACCGCCGAAACGGTAGCTTTACCAAAGCAGCCCCCTAAGTTTTCTCCGCGCATATTTTTCGATGCATCGACCATGTAGAATTTCTTACCTTCATCAGTCAGTTCATGGCTGTTAACTACCACATCATGTGCTTTACTCCCGCATGAAGCTTCAACGTGCTTGCGTGAAAGCTCTTTTTCTGTAAGAAGTCCCTTTCCTGCCAAAACATGCAATATGTCAGGCAAGTTATTGAATGAATACCCGTCCGATTTTAAGGGAAAGTTAGCCTTGAAATAACATGACGGATATACAGTATCCAGATATTGTTGAGCAGCTGCTTTGAAATTGCTCGCTGAAGCCTTTTTGGGATAATTACAACCACTAAGAGCAACAGTACCAATACAAATTAATGGGGCACCGCACTTTTTTCAACCTATTTTCCCATGCCAGATTCTACCATGGAAGTCGCGATCAATATCTCTGAGCCAGATTTGTGCTGAGATCAGACGGGATTTTTTCATCCGAATCTCCTCGATTCATGTTACGAGAAAATTCTACTCATGAGTACTCCGGTTTTTCGGGGGGATTACCGATCTGTCGAGAACTGCACGCTTTCCGGTACTCAACTGCAATTTTTATATAAACTAGGATATGCGCAATGTGGCAGTTATAACAACTGTAGTGATGTTATGGACGCCCCTCCCTGAAGTAGCCAGTGCCATACTCTATTGACTGCAATTAATTCAGGAGTGATAT